>NZ_SCOH01000030.1 GCF_005503445.1 Chitinivorax sp. B
CTTCGATGGCCTTCCAGCCGCTGGCGCCGCTGAGCACGGCTGCAAAGGTGAGGAACACCACGTCCATCAGGTTGTGGCGAATGTTGATCGGGGTACGTGGGTCGGGCAGATCGACGAGGTGGGTGAATAGGACCATGGCCAAGGTTGACGGTGAAGGATTGGGGGTTCGCAGCTTACCGGACTGGGCACCAGGTTGCTTGATGAGGTGCACTGTCGTACCTGAATTTATGCCGATGGCAAGTTCGATCCCGCCCTGCCGTTGAAGTCTACCCTTCGCTCCTGGAGGCCCAATCTTGCGAGGGAAGCGTGCCTGCCTTCCATGCCTCATGACACAACAGCTTCAGGTCTGATGTCAGAATTGATAGATGTCATGACTTACATGAGCAAGACCACGAATCTCTAATCGGTATCGCCTAGCTTGAATTTTCCCCATCGAACACAGCATAAGTGACTTTAACACCTCCGCCAAATGGACTAATGTAGGTTGACTGTCGCTTCAGTGTCAATTGATCCGTGTTGGTGCCTGGCAAAAACAAAAGTGAATTATATGTAGTACCTATTTATGTATTTTCAATTTTCATATGGATGGATGTGATTAATTTTTGCCGAGAGTGGATTTGCTATTTGTTAAAAAGCATATGTTGTTGGTGTCGCTGATGGAGTTGTGGCAATCTTAATAGTTGAGCTAACAAAGCCATGTTGGTCATGATGAAAGCGATCTGTGCTACTGAGCGTGATTTTGGAATTTTGTTTTCTTTGTTATTTTATATAATAAGCATTCTGTTTTGGTGGGGAGGTAATGATATTTATCTTCCAATTGGCTGGCTTGGTGTTTTTTTGATAATTATTTCATTTGTTGCACCTAGTCAGTTGTCTTCGTTAAGTAAGTTGTGGATGGGATTCGGTAATCTTATTCAGCATATTATTAGTCCAATTGTTCTGGCTATGATGTATTTTTTCATGCTGACCCCATTTGGCTTGGTTATGCGGTTGTTTGGATATGATCCGATGAGGAAGAGGTTTGATGCAAATGCTGAAAGCTATTGGCAGCTCAGGCATCCGCCTGGGCCTAATTCTGATAGTCTGAGTAAACAATTTTAGAGGGTGGAAATGTATTTTATTAAAGAGATTTGGGATTTTCTAAAGGCTAGAAAGAAAATATGGATGTTTCCATTGGTATTTATAATGGTCATTCTCGGTGGTTTACTTATTTTGGCTCAAGGCTCTGCATTGGCTCCACTTATTTATACGCTTTTTTGAGCTATTTATGAATATTCTTGGAATTTCTGCGTATTATCATGATAGTGCAGCTGCACTGCTCATTGATGGGAAAATTATTGCTGCAGCACAGGAGGAGCGGTTTACCAGAATAAAGCATGATCCAACCTTTCCGGTTAATTCAATCAGATACTGCTTGATGGAAGGTGGTCTATTGCCTAGCCATGTTGACTATGTGGCATTTTATGATAAGCCATTTTTAAAATTCGAGCGTTTGTTGGAAACATATTTGGCCTTTGCGCCTAAAGGTTTTCTATCTTTTGCCAAAGCATTGCCAATATGGCTTAAAGATAAGTTGTTTCAGAAGAATACATTAAGTAATGAGCTCAGTAAGATAGATCCAGATATAGACTGGATGGAAAAGTTACTCTTTTCAGAGCATCATTTTAGCCATGCAGCTAGTGCTTTTTATCCTTCTCCATTTGATAGAGCTGCTGTACTGACTATGGATGGAGCAGGGGAATGGGCGACGACTTCATTGGCACTAGGTAGTGGTAATGATCTAAAAATAGCTCGCGAAATTCATTTTCCTCACTCTCTTGGTCTTTTATATTCAGCCTTTACTTATTACACAGGGTTTAAAGTTAATTCTGGAGAGTATAAGGTAATGGGCTTGGCGCCGTATGGTAAGCCAAGATTTGCTAATTTAATTAAAGATAATTTAATTGACATTAAGGATGATGGTAGTTTCAGGCTGAATTTGGAATATTTTGATTATTGTGTTGGTCAAACCATGACCAATGGTCAATTCGATAAGATATTTGGTGGAAAGCCAAGACAGCCTGAATCAACGTTAACGCAGCGTGAAATGGATTTGGCTGCCTCAATACAAGTTGTTACTGAGGAAGTTGTCATCAAACTTGCACGTGCTATTTCGAAAGAGACTGGGGAAAGAAACCTTTGTTTGGCCGGTGGTGTTGCATTGAACTGTGTAGCAAATGGCAAACTACTTCGCGAAAACATTTTTGACTCGATATGGATTCAGCCTGCTGCTGGAGATGCTGGTGGTGCGCTCGGGGCAGCATATGCTGCGAATCATGTTTTCCTTAAAAGTGAGCGAGGTGATGGAAAAGGCTTGGATAAAATGGCAGGTAGCTTTCTCGGGCCTTCCTATTCGCAGATGGAAATTGAGCAGTGTCTGATAAATGAAGGGGCTGTATTCAAAGTTCTTGAGGAAACAGAACTTGTTAATCAATGCGCAATGGAATTGGCCAATGGCAACGCGCTAGGCTGGCATCAAGGGCGTATGGAATATGGACCACGTGCTTTGGGTGGGCGGTCTATTTTGGCAGATCCTCGGTTGCCAAATATGCAACGAAATTTGAATATGAAGGTGAAGTATCGTGAGTCATTTCGTCCTTTTGCTCCGTCTATATTGAGTGAGGAGGCAGGTAATTATTTTAATTTACCAGATAGTAGTCCATATATGTTAATGGTTGGGGATGTATTAGAGGTACATAGACTTCCTCTGTCTGAATCTCAACAGAATCTATTTGGAATAGATCAATTGAATGTTAAGAGGTCATCAATTCCAGCGGTAACTCATGTTGATTATTCTGCTAGGATCCAAACGGTTCATGCTGAAACCAATCAAAAATATCATGCGCTGATATCAAAATTTATGGGCATTACAGGGTGCCCGGTTTTGGTTAATACTAGTTTCAATATAAGAGGCGAGCCAGTCGTTTGCACCCCTGCTGATGCATTCAAGTGTTTTATGTGTACGGAAATTGATGTTTTGGCTATTGGTAATTGCATTCTATATAAGAATGATCAAAATGGCGATTTGAGAAAAAATTACACTAATTTGTATTATCTTGATTAGTGTTTTTTGGATTGTTCATAATTTTTAATGTGGAATTCATGAAAAATAGCAAGAAATTTAGTGGTACTTGTTTGGCTGTTGTTTTCCCTGTGGTTTCTATTTTTCTATTTTTGGTATTTCTTGAAATTATATTCAGATATAAAGAACCTGTTTTCGAAGAGAGGTGGCCTTCTAATTTTTATCAGGATATTGGTTTTTTGTTTGGCCCGAATGATATTGTTAGGCATACTAATAATATTGATTTTTGGGTTGAGGAACGTACTAATTCTCTTGGATTTCTTGATGCCGAGCCACCAAAATACACTGAAGGACAGTGCCACATTTCATTGATAGGTGATTCATTTGTAGAAGCTGCCCAAGTAAGAGTTAAAGACAAGACACAAAGAATTTTAGAGCGAGCTGCAGCAGTAGCTCATCCTGAATGGAGTTTAACGGCAAGTGCATTTGGATACAGTGGAACTGGGCAATTAAGTCAATTGCCATTTTATGATAAATTTGCTAAAAAGTTTAATCCTAAGCTTGTTGTTCTTATGTTTGTGTCAAATGATTACGCAAATAATTTTTCTATTATTGAATCTTTAAGATATGGCTGGAATCCAGATCATTTGCCGAGAATATTTGCCAAAAAGGAATCTGGTTTTTATTCTGTTTCAAATATTTCTCCTGATTGGGAAGCGTATAAGATTAAGGATAAAATGGAAAATCCGCCAAGGAGCCACACTTTCCTCATGAAGAATAGTGCATTCTATCGATGGGTTTGGAATAGGGCGTCATTGCAATTTCCTATTTTACAAGGGTTTATTGGTATGACAAATGCGGAAAAAATAAACAGAAGAGCGGTGTATTTTAGTAATGATAGTAAAACTGCAAGTAAGATGGCAGGGTGGAGTGAGCGGTTTGCAGAAAATCTGGATAGAAATGTACATGAAAAGGTTCTAGCTGATTTTTATCATGGTGCAATCGGTGCGACAGAATTTGCACTTGCTGAATTTAAGCGAAGGGTAGATGCTGATGGCGCCAGAATAGTAATTCTGGCGACTAGTGAAATGTTCGCTTCAAGTATTGGGGTTGATGAAGGTCGTTATGCCTATCGAAGATTGCTTGATATAGCTGGAAAGATAGGTGTGCCAGTTATCGATCACTATGAATATATAGTGGATAGAAAGCTTGATATAAACAAGGCAAATTTTAAATATGATTATCATTGGTCAGAGTTCGGCCATAAGTGGGCTGCCGAGTTGCTGATGAAATATATTGAAAAAGAAAATATTTGCAATGGCTGAGATGGCGCTCCCTCAGGTTTAAGGCATCTCATTACACACAGCTCATTTGTCATGCCATTTTCAGGGCTGTGCTTTGCGTAAGCCATTAATTTGCCTGGTTGGTCGTGTCGTTAAAGGATTCGCAATAATTCCTTGCAACCAATAGTTTTTCAATAAATAAAAAAGATGTATATGACGAGATGAATTTAGGGGTATCGTCAGATTTGTGCACAGGCTGATAGATCTGTAAATCAAAGGAAGTGCCTTTCTCTCATCTCATTGTGGCTCGGTAGGTTGGTCTTGCCACGTTTCTGTGAGTCTTGAATCGAATACAGATTGCGGGGAGAAAGGCACTATGTTTAGCTTGGTTTGCTGGAAATCATGTAAGAAACCAAGCATTACTGATGCACCACTTTATCTGTGTTCGGTCAACGTTGCTGTGGGGGCTGCAAGAATCGCATGCTGGCCTCTTTGAATTGCGGAGTACCCGCCTGCCGCAACCATTCAAACAAAACCATCTCTTTGCTGACAACAACTGCGCCAGCTTGTTGCATGCGAGTCAGGGCAAGCTGAGTATCGTTTGGATTGCGTGATGACACCACATCGCCTACGACGAATACCTGTTTGCCTTCCACCAGTAGTTCCAGTACGGTCTGGAGAACGCAGACATGAGCTTCCATGCCGGTCACGATCACTTGCTTGCGGCGTGACATTAGTTCAGTCGGCAAGCATTCACCAGCCACACATGAAAAATGCACTTTGTCGACCACCGGGGCGGTTGGTGCTTGAGTTGTCAGGCGTTCCAGAGTGTGACCCAAGCCCTTCGGGTACTGTTCGGAAAACACCACAGGTACGCCAACCAAGCCAGCCAGTTCAATCAGCCAAGCACAATCTTCGATAAATTGCGCAGCTTGATGGACTGCTGGCACTAGTTTTTCCTGTACATCCACTACCAACAACCACGAGCGGCTAGCATCGATCAGCATGGCTTTGTTCCGGGTGAGTGAAGATGGGTGCCTAGCTTAGCGCAGTTTGCTGCGGATGGCAGCACACATCAACCACCAGCGGCCTCTTTGCCCCATACTGGAAACATGCGAAATGGCATGCGATATTTACGTGGGTCAACTGCTTCACGGATGGCGTAGAGTGCATCGCTTGTTTTACGGCGGATTGGAAATTCCAGATCAGCACCAAAGGGGCCAATGACGGCGTGTACCCATGGGGTTGCTGCATTTTCAGCTCGCTTGCTGACAACACCAATTTCCCCATTGGCCAGGCGAACCATGGTGCCTGGTGGGTAAATACCGATGATCTTGATGAAATGGGCGGCGATGTCTGGTGCAATAGCATGACCGCTTTCGAGCAGGATGTCGCGCAGCACGGCGTTAGGGAGGGCAACCGGGCGCTCGCCCCGTATTGATATCCGTGCACAGTATCGATCCGTGATATTGAGCAGCTTGGCGCAGAGTACGATCTGTTCGCCTCTCAAGCCATCGGGGTAACCGGTGCCGTCATCTGCCTCATGATGATGGGCGACAATGTCCAGCCATAGGGGATCTTTCACCTGAGCGTGCATCAGGATATCCATACTCTTTCGTGGATGGGCACGAATAGCAGTTTTGACTGCCGGTGCCAGTTCACCTGTGATGGTATTGAGCTTGTCCTGTACTTCGATCATGCCCAGGTTCATAGTCAGTGCGGCACAGAGTAGCGAATGTGTCTCCTGGGGTGGCATCTTCATGCTGTGCGCCATAATACACGCCAGAATTGCGCTGTCGACATGGTGTCGTACCGCATAGCTGCCTTTCTGTCGTTGTTGAATAAACGCTAAGGCAATGTCAGGGTTGATGTCACATGCACGTTGCACCACCTGGGCAATGGCGTCGATCATGCTGTCCAATGCCAAGTCTGGTGTTTTCAATTGTGGCGCCAATGCATCCAGTTGTTCTCGTGCCTGTAACAATGGCATTACCGCCGATTGGGCACCTTCGCCTTCTGACGCAGCCTTTTCTGTGGCGGCTAACTCGTCTCGATCCACATATAGGCCGGTGTCAATGAGGCGATCAATCTGCCCTTCCGATTCCAGTACATAGCCTTTTCGCAATAGCAGATGACCATGCTCATCGTGCATATCCCACGGCAAGGGCTCGCCAACCGTCAAGTGGGCTTCGGCAATCCGCTGGTGGTTCGCTGGCATGGACGTGCTACCCCTTTCCATGTTGTCGCAGGTTGAAGTACCCGCCGCAATCTGCAGTTTGGACATGCAACCCAGATTAAGTATAGGTACGAGATAAGGTGACAACCAGCCTGCAACGATGGCGTTGACTGTTGGCTACTGTTGATGTGTGTCAAGAAAATGCCAGTTCACATTGTTTTAGCACAATATATTGTAATAATATTTATTTGAATATCAATAGGTTGATTTTATGCCGGTTGGCGAAAGGGGGCAGGGTGGACAACGTAGTGGCAATTTCAGGTGATGTCATCAAACGGGATGGCAGCCGGGCTCGGTTCGATGCAGACAAAATCCGTAATGCACTGATCAAGGCCAGTGCGGCCAGTGGCGAGTTCGGCGTGGCTGAAAGCGCTCGTTTGACCACACAAGTGGTCAAAGTACTGGTTCACCGTTTTGGGCGTGGCATGCCACACATCGAGGCGATTCAGGATGTGGTGGAGCAAACACTAATTACGGCAGACTACTTTGCCACGGCCCGTGCCTACATTGTTTACCGTGAACAGCATGCCAAGTTGCGGCAGGATCAACGCACCATGATCAATGTTGCAAGCAGTATCAATGAATATCTGGATCAGCAAGATTGGCGAGTGAATGCCAATGCCAATCAGGGCTATAGCCTGGGTGGGTTGATTCTGAACGTATCTGGCAAAGTGGTGGCTAACTACTGGCTGTCACATGTCTACCCACCAGTAATTGGCCAGGCGCATCGCGACGCTGATTTGCATATCCACGACCTCGACATGCTCTCAGGCTATTGTGCTGGTTGGAGCTTGCGCACGCTGCTGCACGAGGGCCTGAACGGTGTGCCTGGTAAAGTGGAGGCGACGCCGCCCAAGCACATGTCGAGTGCTATCGGCCAGATCGTCAATTTTCTTGGGACCTTGCAAAACGAATGGGCCGGTGCGCAGGCATTTTCGTCGTTCGATACCTATATGGCGCCATTTGTACGCAACGATGGCCTGAGTTATGTAGAGGTGAAGCAATACATTCAGGAACTGATCTACAACCTGAACGTGCCCAGCCGCTGGGGCACACAAACGCCGTTCACCAATCTGACTTTCGATTGGACCTGCCCCGCTGATCTGTGTGAGCAAGTACCTCATATCGGTGGGCTGGAGATGCCGTTTACCTACGGTGATTTGCAGGCAGAGATGGACCTGATCAACCGCGCATACATCGAAGTGATGATGACGGGTGATGCCAAAGGCCGAGTATTCACCTTTCCGATTCCTACCTACAACATTACCTCAGATTTTGATTGGGACAGCCCCAATGCTCATCTCTTGTTCGAGATGACGGCCAAGTACGGCTTACCTTATTTCCAGAACTTCCTGAATTCGGAACTGCAACCACACATGATTCGTTCAATGTGCTGCCGATTGCAACTGGATCTGCGGGAGCTACTGAAACGGGGTAACGGCCTGTTTGGTTCGGCCGAGCAAACGGGCTCGCTGGGGGTCGTTACCCTCAATTGCGCTCGGATTGGATACCAGTACAAAGGCGACGAAGTGGGTATGTTGGCGCGCGTGGATGAATTGCTGATGTTGGGGAAGCAGAGTCTGGAGATCAAACGCAAAGTGATCCAGCGTCATATTGATCGGGGGCTGTTTCCTTATACCAAGCGGTATTTGGGCACGTTGCGCAATCACTTTGCCACACTGGGTGTCAATGGCATCAATGAGATGATCCGCAATTTTACTGACGATGAGCATGATATCACCACGAAATGGGGGCATGCCTTTGCCTGCCGGTTACTGGATCATATTCGTGCCCGTATCATTGAATTTCAGGAAGAAACCGGCCATCTCTACAATCTTGAAGCCACACCTGCCGAAGGTACCACCTATCGTTTTGCCAAGGAGGACAAAAAGCGCTTCCCGATCATCTTGCAGGCCGGTACGCCAGATCAGCCCTATTACACCAACTCCAGCCAGTTGCCTGTCGGTTTTACCGATGATCCGTTCGATGCCTTGCAACGCCAGGATGAGCTGCAGCGGAAGTACACTGGTGGCACGGTACTGCATTTGTATATGAATGAGCAGGTATCGTCAGCTGAAGCTTGTAAGCAATTGGTGAAACGGGCTTTGTCGCGTTTCCGACTACCGTATCTCACTGTTACACCCACATTCTCGATTTGCCCGAAGCATGGTTATCTAGCTGGCGAGCATGAATTTTGCCCGCATTGCGATGCCGCCTTGTTGGCCCAGCAGGGTAGCCAAGCTACTTGTGAATGTTGATTTGATAAAAGGAACCCAATCGTGAACCCGAACAAACTGACCATTGTCGACCTACCTGAAGCCCAGCGTACTCGTTGTGAAGTCTGGACACGTGTCATGGGCTATCACCGCCCAGTGTCGTCTTTCAATACGGGGAAAAAAGGGGAACACCAACAGCGCCGTTTCTTTGTTGAGCCCTGCCATTCGAATCAAGCCTGATGCCGATACCTATTTACCTGGATGCAAATCAGGCAGATTCATTGTTGATTGGTGGCCTGACACCATTTACCACGGTAGATTATCCTGGCTATTTGGCTGCTGTCGTCTGGGTACAGGGTTGCCCTTGGCGTTGCCGGTATTGCCATAACCCGCATTTGCAGGTGCGTGGTAAGGCATCGGCATTGGTCTGGGAGGAGGTCTACGACTTCTTCGAACAACGAGTCGGCCTGCTGGATGCAGTCGTGTTTTCAGGTGGCGAGGCAACCGTCGACAAGGCATTGCCCGCAGCAATGCAGATATTGAAAACACTGGGCTATCGAATTGGGCTGCATACGGCGGGTGCCTATCCTGATCGACTGGCTGTAGCATTACCGTTGTGCGATTGGGTGGGGCTGGATGTGAAGGCTTTGTGGGCTGACTATGATGCGCTGACGGCAACCCCTGGCAGCGCCATGGCTGCGCGTGATTCATTCGCACTGGTTCAGCGGTCAGGCGTGCCTTATCAGATACGCACAACGGTACACGATGCTTGGTTGCCACCTGACAAGCTTGAGCAACTCAAGTGCGAACTGGCTTCACAGGGGGTTAAGGAGCATGTTTTGCAACCATTTCGTCAACTTGGGTGTATCGACTGTACCCTATCTGAATCTGATTGGTCAGGGTGAGCGGCAGATGTCGATCGGAAATGGCATGCTGTCAAATCGCGTATACATTCACCAATAGCGGCATTCACAGCTGAGGGACAAACTCATATATTTTCAAGCAGGTGGGGTATGACGAGACATGCTTTTTCCATTTGTTCATGTATTGCCAGATCTCGAGTGCCTTTTGCACTGCAATGGCTGCTAACCGGCTCGTCATGGGGGTGACGCTATTTTTTGATACCAATGGCCGCAAATGCTGTTGTGGCTAATCGAGTTTGACATGCTAAATGATCCGTAGTCATTGCATGGCTGTGGTATTGCCTTGGGCTTGATCAATCCAATTGCCGCAAGATATGGCGGTCGAATTCCAAAACATCGATTGCTCGTAACTGTTTGATCAGGGCGGGGCAGGTGACATCATCAATCAACAGATCGAACCGTTTGTTGTTGGTGGGATTGATCGTGATGAAACGTAGCCCATAGCCAACCCCGCTGGTCTGCTGATATTCAACACTGGTGTTGCGCAAGTCGACAACCCAGTCGCCGGATGTGTTACGTAGTGAATGACCTGCAAGTTCAAAGGCTTGTATATGACGGCCACCGTGGGTAATACGCCAGAATGGGATGGCCCAGACAAGCCAGGCTGAACACGGCACCAAGAAGAGCAGGCCAACCAGTAGTTTGAAGAAGCCAGCATCGCTAGCAAAATAGAGTAGGCAAACGGTTATGGCGGTGGCGGCCAGATAACCTGCGGCAATCCATACCCGAAAAGTAGGCCAGTGAAATACTTGGGCCTTGAATTGGAACACGTGCTGTGTAGGCTGCTGGTGACTGTTTGCAATGGCTTGATCGCGGGTAGACTTAAGATGGTATTCCAATACCGTAACCAGTGACGTAATGTCTGCCTGCAACAACAAACGGCCAAATGGTTCGGTATGAATGATCAGTGCCGATTCGCTATCCGGGATGAAATCGTAATCCAGTACCTGATGCCAAGTCGCAGACCCCAATCCTTCAATATGCAGGCCGTGCTCATCCAATATGGTTTGTGTGGATTGATTGAATAGCGTGATACCACGCCATCTCCGCCAGCGTTCCTCAAGCACGAAATACAAGATAAACCCGATTACCATGCCGACGAGGCTGACAATTAACAGGCCCAGCATGCCAATTGTGGACAGGATTGCTCGCCATCCTGTTGCTTCGCCATTTCCAAGCAGAGTGACGCTAAGCCAGAACCCAGGTGCACCTCCAAGCATGCCGGACAATACCATGCCCCAGATTCCGATATCGTCACCCGGTTGGCTGACGTCAATTATTTTGGAGAAACGGGGTGGGGAGTTCAGCGAGGTTGAGGAAAGGGGAGTCGGATTCATGGTAAATACTCAGGTGGATTCGTGGACGTGGGGTATCAGCGATCTTGGCATGTTTGAATGTGCTGGCTGCCACGAATGCCACATGGGGTCTTGGCACCGACAATGGGCGCTGGTGTTCCATCGTCGTCAACCATTACCGCGACCGTATCCCACTTTGTCACGCCTTGCCGATCCACCGTCAACCGTAATACCCAACCGGTACGGGTTGCTGGTGTGGTGAAACTGTCGAATACAAAATTACCCAGACTGTAGATGATAGGCTTACCTTGATAGTACTCGGCCCCTTGAGTGATATGCGGGTGGCCACCGATAACGATATCGGCCCCGGCATTGATCATGGTGTGGGCAAGTTGTCGTTGACGTGCCGTGGGTTTTGGCTCGCGTTCCCAGCCCCAATGCATGAAGGGAATCACAAGATCTGCGCCTGATTGGCGAGCCGCACGAATGTCAGTAACAACCTGGCTGTCTTCGCTCCATGCGATGCCAGGCCAGTTGCTACCGGCTTCAAAGGATCGGGGTTTGAATTCGTTGTAGCCAAGTAGGGCGATGCGCAGACCATTGCGCTCCAGCCACAGTGGGGCGTGGGCAGCGCTGAGATTGCGGCCACCCCCAAAGGGTCTCAGGCCTGTTTGTTCAAGCAGGTTCAGTGTTTCGACAAAGGCGTCCTTGCCGTAGTCACCGGCATGATTGTTGGCGACCGAGAGTGCATCGAAGCGACCTTTCAGTAACGGCAATACGCTAGGGTGGGCACGGAAGGTAAAGATCTTGTTGCCAAGTGCTGCACCTGTGGTGGCAATGGGGCATTCCAGATTGCCAATGCGAAAGTCGGCCGATTTAAGCAAGGTGTCGACATGGCGGAATGGATCCTGCCCATTGGCGATGCTACGGCCCGGGCCGTCATCCAACATGATGTCACCGACGAACAGCAACTTGACACTGCCTTGTTCTGCAGCGAAGGCATAGTTGATATCGATCAGATACAGCAAGCCTAATATAAAGATCAGCCGGTTCATTGTGATTTCCCCACAGCGTTGATCAACTCGCACCAATACTGCAGCTCACCATCTCGCACCGATTCGTAGACGAATTGCAGTCCAGTGAAGCCATATTGCCGTTGGAAAGCGGGCGGATAGTGATAAGTGGCCTGATGAATGGGGACCGGGCTGCCTTCCTGATCTGCAAAGGTGTAGAGCTTGATGGCGGCTAGATCGGCCGGCTCACGCTGGAACACGATGCGAAACTGAAAGTAGGAGCCAATCTGAATATTATCGATCGTATAAGGGGTGGTAGTTGGCGTAGCCACGAGCGTGTGAGTCTCACCGCCATAGGTGTAGTGGCATTGCACCTGTTCGGTGGGGAGCGCTGCAATCGCCCCACTGAAGGTAAAGCTGCATAGCAAGGTGGTCAATTTCCGCTGTTGTCGGTTCACAGGAAGCGATCCAGCAGTTTCTTACTGTGCGGATCCATGGCAAACAGGTCACGGATCATAAACTGCACCCCGTGGCTGTCGGCGATCAACAACACGCCACCAGGCAAACGGCGGATGTCTTCTTCTCCTTTCAGGATGAAGCTGGTTTCGCCACGGTTCGTCTCCACATCCCAGGTGCTGGGTGTTGCAAAGGTGGATACATGTTTGAGTTTGAGAATTTCCGGCATGAATTCACGGCTGGCGAGTTCTTCTTCGAGCAGGGCACGAACGGAGGCCGGGAGTTCTCGTAGCTGGTCGATCCAAACGACTTCATGACCATCGGTATCCACCAGTGCGATCCCTACGTCTGGTGCAGCGATGGGAAAGGCTCGTACCGGGACAACCCCTTCATAGACAAGGCTGCCAGAGGTGGTCAGCACCAGTCGGCCAAATCCGTTACGGGTCAGTTGAAATTGGGGTGTGCTCATACTCAGTCCTCATCCTGCTCGCTGTTGTCGCCCTCGGTATCCACATTGCGAGCTTGCGCCTCATACAAGCGGAAGTAATGACCTTGTCTTTCCATCAATTCATCATGGTTGCCAACCTCGACGACCACACCGCGGTCCATGACGACCAGCCGATCTGCCTTGCGTAGTGTGGATAGTCGGTGTGCTATGGCAATAGTGGTGCGGCCTTGGACCAGGTTGTCCAGCGCTTTCTGGATTTCCTTTTCGGTTTCGGTATCGACCGATGAAGTGGCTTCATCCAAAATGAGAATGCGCGGATTGATCAGCAGCGCGCGGGCAATCGAGATACGTTGGCGTTCCCCACCCGACAAGCCCTGGCCGCGTTCACCCACCAGTGAATCATAGCCCTGCGGCAGGCGCAGGACGAATTCGTGGGCATGTGCTGCACGGGCGGCGGCGATGATTTCCTCGCGGGATGCATCTGGCTTGCCATAGGCGATGTTCTCAGCAATGGTTCCGAAGAACAGAAACGGTTCCTGCAGGACCAGGCCGATATTGCGGCGATAGTCGGCCACGGTCAGCGATCGGATGTCGGTGCCATCCAGACGGATCGAACCCTCGGTGATGTCATAGAAGCGGCAGATCAGGTTGACCAAGGTGCTTTTGCCCGAGCCACTATGGCCGACCAGACCGATCATTTCACCAGGGTGGATGGTGAGATCCACGCCTTTGATCACGGCCCGGTTGCCATAACGAAAGCGGGCGTCACGGATGTCGATCTGACCTTTGACAACTGGCAGTTTCACCGGATTGACGGGCTCCGGCACACTGGAGACGTGATCCAGGATATCGAAGATGCGCTTGGCACCCGCTGCTGCCTTTTGGGTGACGGATACGATGCGGCTCATGGAGTCCAACCGGCCGTAGAAACGGCCTATATAGGCCAGGAATGCAGTCAGCACACCCACGGTGACATGGCCGTTGGCCACCTGCCAGATGCCAAATGCCCACACCACCAGCAAGCCGAGTTCGGTCAACAGCGATACAGTGGGGGAGAAAAGCGACCAGACTTTGTTCAGTCTGTCATTCACCAACAGATTATGTTTGTTGGCGTCACGAAAACGCTGTGCTTCGCGTTGTTCTTGTGCAAAAGCCTTGACGACCCGAATGCCAGGGATGGTATCGGCCAGCACGTTGGTGACTTCCCCCCATACTCGGTCGATCTTTTCAAAGCCGGTGCGCAGGCGGTCGCGCACAAAATGGATCATCCAGCCGATGAACGGTAGCGGTAACAATGTTACCAGGGCCAGCCACGGGTCGATGGAAAGCAAAATGACAGCTGTCATCACAATCATGAGCACATCGGAAACAAAATCCAGCAAATGCAGCGACAGGAACACGCTGATACGATCGGATTCAGAGCCGATGCGCGACATCAGATCCCCAGTACGTTTGCCGCCGAAGTATTCCAGTGATAGCTGCAAAAGATGTTCATAGGTGCTGGTTCGCAGGTCGGCACTGATGCGTTCACTGACCAAGGCCAGGATATAGGTTTTGCCCCAACCCAACCCCCATTGCAGAATGGCCGCGGCAAACAGGCCTAGCAGGTAGACACCAACTGTACTTGGCTCGATATGGGCACCATTCTGGAATGGGATCAGCACATTATCCATCAATGGCATGGTCAGATAGGGCGGGACCATGGCAGCGGCTGTTGCCCCCAGCATCAACAGGAAGCCCGCCAGCAACTGTCCCTGATAGGGTTTGGCAAAGCGCCATAAGCGCAATAGTGTCCAGGTAGAAGGCGGGGTATGCAGCTCGCGGGCACAGATCGGGCACTCATCCTGATCCGGCTCCATGGGTGCCTTACACTGTGGGCAGGTGGATTCTTCTGGTGGCGGGACTGGCTGTCCTGTGATTGCACTGTCCAGTTGCAGTTTGAATTTGTCCAGCAGTCGCAGCGCGACCACGTTCTGACCCAAGGTATAGCGCCAGTGGGCCAAACGCACTTCGGTATCGAACAGTTCCAGTGTGCCGACTCCTGCGTGATCGTGATGTTTCAGGGATAATCCCGCCCGGAGTGGCCAGCTTTGCCAATCGTGCTGGCCTGGCATTTGGGTCAACAAGCGTTGTGTGGTCAGTACCAGTATGCCCTGTGTAAATCGGAGCTGCGCATCCAGATCCAACTGCAACCAGGCGACGATTTCTTCCTTGGCAGCCAATTGTGACTGCATGTTGGCGTGCCATGGTGCGGGCAGGATGGGGTTGGTGGTTGAAGCTGTGTGTATCATCATTGAATTAATCAGTTATTCAGGCAGGGATGGATATGCTTGTCGCGCAACATGTCGTGTCGTCAGGCGGGCTTCCGATCTGCCCTGCAGGCCGCATTGTCACTGGCTTGCAGGGTAACCCTGGCTGGAAGGTAAATATTCGGCACCGTAGTCAACCGTATAATGGCGGCAACGTTAAGCGAAACGGGGTGTTTCCCATTATCGGATGGTTTACGGTATTCTCGCATATTCTAAAATGGCATATGGCGCCCAAGTCGAGAAGTATACTTCACTCTGAAGCACGGTACGGCCGCCCAGCCGACCGACGCACTCGGTTTGATCCGGTCTGATGACTGGATTGCATGCCCACAACTGGATCATGAAGAAAAAAGACATTCAATTTCTCCGCGTGACCTATCTGCGCGGTCCGAACATCTGGACTTATCGCCCGGTGCTGGAAGCGTGGGTTGATATCGGCGAGCTCGAAGAGTCGCCATCGAATACCATCCCTGGTTTTTACGAGCGACTGTCGAATTGGTTGCCGACGCTGATTGAACACCGTTGCGGTGTCGGTGAGCGCGGCGGCTTCTTGCAGCGTGTACGTGAAGGTACTTGGCCAGCTCACATCATGGAACACGTGGTACTGGAATTGCAGAATCTGGCCGGCATGCAGGTTGGTTTTGGCAAAGCCCGATCCACCAGTGAATATGGTGTGTACAAAGTTGCGGTACGTGCGCGCAACGAACAGGTCAGTCATGCAGCCCTGGAGGCTGGCCGTGACCTGGTCATGGCTGCCATCGAGGATCGACCGTTTGACGTGGCTGGTACCGTGGCGCACTTGAAGGAAATGGTCGATGCCTACCACCTTGGCCCGAGTACTGCCTGTATCGTCGATGCTGCGACTGAACGCCGTATCCCGCATATTCGGTTGACTGACGGCAATCTGGTGCAACTTGGTCAGGGCGCGTTGCAGCGCCGTATCTGGACGGCCGAGACCGACCGTACCAGTGCCATTGCAGAAAGCATCTCCAGTGACAAGGATCTGACTAAGCGCCTGCTGGAATCCTGCGGTGTACCGGTACCAGCAGGTCAGGTTGTCAGTTCGGTAGAGGAAGCGTGGGAAGTCGCGCAGGATATTGGTTTGCCGGTGGTTGTGAAGCCAACCGATGCCAATCATGGCCGCGGTGTATCGTTGGATCTGATCAACGAAGCTGACGTGCATGCTGCCTTTACATTGGCTGAGCAGGAAGGCAGCGAAGTCATCGTCGAACGCTTCGTGCGTGGCGACGAACACCGACTGCTGGTGGTGGGCAATCGTGTTGTTGCTGTCGCAAAAGGTGAGGCTGCATGGGTGGAGGGTGACGGCAAATCGACGGTGAGTGAACTGGTCGACCGGCATTTGAATATCGACCCACGTCGTGGTCTGACGGAGGACTTTCCGCTCAATCGCATCATCGTGAGCGAGGACGCCGTGATCCTGCGCGATCTGGAGCGACAGGGGCTGAATGCAGATTCAGTGCCAGCCGATGGCCGTCGCGTGTTGATTCAGCGCAATGGCAACGTGGCCAACGATGTAACCGAAACATTGCATCCGGATGTGGAAGCAGTCGCGACGCTGGCAGCACGTGTTGTCGGGTTGGACATTGCCGGGATCGACGTGGTGGCGGAGGACGTCAGCAAGCCCTTGCATCAACAAGGTGGGGCAATTGTGGAGGTTAACGCTGGGCCTGGCCTATTGATGCATCTGAAGCCAGCACACGGCGCACCCCGTCCGGTTGGACGGGCGATCGTCGATCACTTGTTCCCGGAAGGCGATTCAGGTCGTATTCCGACGGTCGGTATTTCCGGCACTCAAGGTACTACCTTGATTGCCCGCCTGGTTGCCCATCTGTTGCATTTGGCAGGACGCCATGTCGGCTTGGCATGCCGTGACGGTTTGTTCCTGGATCGACGCCAGGTGGAATCTCGTGATTGCACAAACTGGGATGCAGGCCAACGCCTATTGATCAACCGAGTGGTTGAGGCAGCCGTGTTCGAACACAGCCCTGAAACCATCCTCAGCGAAGGCCTGCCATACGACCGGTGCCAGATCGGTATTGTTACCGATGTAACCGAGAATGGCTCGTTGAACGATTTCTATATCCACGAACCGGAACAAGTCTACAACGTCCTGCGTACCCAGGTGGATGTCGTCATGTCCGAAGGGGCTGCGGTTCTGAATGCCAATGATCTGTTGGTGGCTGACATGGCCGATCTGTCGGATGGCGAGGTGATTTTCTATGCCAAGGATTCGACCCTGTTGCCAATCGTAGAGCATCTGGCCAATGGTGGCCGTGCGGTCTTTATGCGGGATCAGGCCGTGATTCTGGCCAGTGGCAGTACTGAAACCGTGCTGGCCACGCTGGATCTGTTTCCCTTGACCCGGGACGGCCAGCTTGCTCATCTCGAAAGTATGTTGGCAGCCGTGGCTGCCACATGGGCATTGGGTATTGACCCTGACCTGATTTGTGCAGGCATTGAGAACTTCGAACTAGGCGCAACCATCACGGCTGACGATAGCGCATCTCGAGCTCGTATCACCAAAAATTGATATCGGCGGGTGTACTCATACCCGCCACGACAGGAAGATTTTGCATGGAAGTTTCACGAATCCGGGCGTTACGTGGCCCTAATCTCTGGAGCCGACATACGGCTGTTGAAGCCATTGTGGCCTGCGCTGAGACAGAACGCTCAATCGCCGATACACCAGAATTCGAAGCCCGGTTACGCGTCCGGTTTCCCGAGATCGGCATTTTGCACCCTACCAGTCATGATGAAACCATTTCGATGGCACATGCGTTGGAATTTGCCACGTTGGGGTTGCAAGCCCAGGCCGGGTGCCCGGTGACATTCAGTCGCACTGCACAGACACTGGAGGCAGGTGTTTTTCAAGTGGTGGTCGAATATTCGGAAGAAGCTGTTGGCCGCTTGGCACTGGAGTTGGCGGAGGCGCTATGCCTTTCTGCCGTCGAGGATACGCCGTTTGACTTGGAAGACGCGTTGAAGCGTTTGCGCGAGCTGGATGAAGACATTCGCCTGGGACCGAGTACCGGCGCCATCGTGTATGCGGGTGTTGCGCGTGGCATTCCTTACCGTCGACTGACGGAAGGCAGCCTGGTGCAATTTGGATGGGGAAGCCGTCAACGACGCATTCAGGCGGCTGAGCTGGATTCGACCAGTGCTATTGCCGAATCAATCGCGCAGGATAAGGAACTGACCAAGAAATTGTTGCGAGCCGCTGGCGTACCGGTACCATCTGGCCGTCCGGTGAAAAGCGCTGAGGACGCACTGGCTGCCATGGCGGAAATCAATGGTCCAGTCGTGGTCAAGCCACAGGATGGTAATCAGGGCAAGGGCGTGACGGTCAATGTAGTCGATCGTGAACAACTACTTAAAGCTTATGCTGCTGCTGCGGAAATCAGTGATGATGTCTTGGTGGAAAGCTACCTGCCTGGCAGTGACTTTCGTTTGTTGGTGGTTGGCAAGCAATTGGTCGCCGCCGCCCGCCGCGATCCGCCTCAGGTAACCGGCGATGGCGTGCATACTGTCCGCGAGCTTGTGGAACAGGTCAATCGTGACCCGCGTCGCGGTGATGGTCATGCCACTTCACTGACCAAGATTCGTTTTGATGATATTGCGTTGGCGCGGTTGGCCGCAGAAGATTTGAACGCAGAATCGGTACCGGCAAAAGGGCAGCGTGTGGTGCTGCGCAACAATGCCAACTTGAGTACCGGCGGTTCGGCGACCGATGTAACTGATGACGTCCACCCGGAAGTTGCGGCGCGCGCCATCGCAGCAGCACAGATGGTAGGGTTGGATATCTGCGGTGTCGACGTGGTGTGTGATAGTGTGCTGAAACCGCTGGAAGAGCAGGGAGGCGGGATTGTGGAAGTGAATGCCGCCCCTGGTTTGCGGATGCACATCAGCCCGTCATTTGGCAAAGGCCGTCAAGTGGGCGAAGCGATTATCGATAATCTGTTTGCTGCCGGGGATGATGGCCGTATTCCGGTCGTTGCTGTGACGGGAACCAATGGCAAGACCACCACGGTTCGCGTGATTGCTCATCTTTTGGCAAGCAATGGTCTGCGTGTTGGCATGACCAATACCGATGGTGTGTATGTCAACGGCCGCCAAGTAGACAGTGGTGATTGCAGTGGTCCACGTAGTGCACGCAATGTGTTGATGCACCCGGATGTCGACGCAGCCGTGTTCGAAACTGCTCGTGGTGGCATGTTGCGCGAAGGATTGGCATTTGATCGCTGCAAAGTGTCTGTGGTCACCAATATTGGCATGGGTGATCATCTCGGCCTGAACTACATCACCACCGTTGAAGATTTGGCGGTATTGAAGCGTGTCATTGTGCAGAATGTGGCCAAGGATGGCATGGCAGTGCTGAATGCAGCTGACCCGATGGTGGTGCGAATGGCAGATAACTGCCCAGGTGCAGTGACCTTCTTCGCGCAAGATAAGCACAACCCGATCATGGCTACGCATCGAGCCCAAGGGCATCGTGTAGTTTATGTGGAAGACCACGCAGTGGTCGCCGCGCAGGGCGAGCGTAAATATCGTGTAGCGCTGGACGAGGTACCAATTACACGCGGTGGGACAATCGGCTTCCAGGTCGAGAATGTGATGGCGGCCGTGGCTGCAGCCTGGGCTCTGAATTTGGACTGGGAAGTCATTCGCAAGGGGTTGGCCAGCTTCCACAACGACGTCGACAATGCACCTGGTCGGTTTAATGTCTTCGGCTATCGCGGCGCAACTGTGATTGCCGATTATGGCCACAATCCCGATGCGATGATGGCCTTGGTCAAGGCAATTGATGCATTGCCCGCCAATCGACGTTCTGTGGTAATCAGCGGTGCTGGTGATCGTCGGGACGATGATATCCGTCAGCAAACCCAGATTCTGGGGGATGCCTTTGACGATGTATTGTTGTATCAGGATGCCTGCCAGCGTGGTCGTGCGGATGGCGAAGTGATCGGTCTGCTACGTGAAGGACTTGCCAGTGCACGTCGCACCAAACAGGTCGACGAGATTCGCGGTGAGTTTGTGGCAATTGATACCGCATTGTCACGTTTGACGACTGGTGATCTATGCCTAGTTCTGGTGGATCAGGTGGAGGAGGCCTTGGCGCATATTGCCAAGCGGGTGGCCGAAGGTTGACCCACCGCTGACTGAAAAAAAAAGGAAGCCGTGATGGCTTCCTTTTTTGTTAGCTTGATCAGCCCATCTGCGCAAGTGGATATGTCAGCAGGAAAAAATGCACACTGTTGAATCCCACATGGGCTAACACTGGTGCCAATCGCGTTCGAAATACCCCATACACCATACCGTAGGCGCAGCCCGCTCCCGCAGCCAGTAATGCATAAAATGGCCCGCCTGCCAGATGGGACAACCCAAATACCAGGCCAGTCACGGCAATGGCGGCAGATGAACCGTACGATCGATCATGCCAATGTTTTGCCAGTGTATTTTGTAACCAGAAACGGAATACCACTTCCTCTGCGAATGAAGTCAGGAACAGGTTGCCAAACAGCCAATGCAGGGCGACGATATTCATGTTCTTTGGCGACCATTGTAGTAATCCGCCAAGATAGCCGGCAAAAAGTACACATACCATCAGGATGGCTGCCGCCAATAATGTATGCATACGGTACGGGCTAGTGGATGCTGGGCGGTAAAGCCCAAACAGCAGCAGGCCTGCCAGTGCTTTATCCAATGTCCAGCCAATGCGGGCTTCCGTACTGCCAGGGCTGAGCACACCACGATAAATGGCAACGCGCTCAAAACCTGGAACGATATGCAGTGCCATTGCGATGGCAAAGATCAATGCAGTAGCAATAAACAAGGTTCGAAGTACACTGGAGCGGCTATGTTGCCCGGCATGAACCAAGCCCGCCAGCACCAGCAGCCCAAGCACACCTGCAGGTTGGATCAGGCCAGCAGTGATGGCAGCCAAAGTGCTGAGCGTAATGCCAGCAAGGCGAACAGCTTGGAACCAAGGGTGAGATACCGGTGCAAGCAGGCACCAGAAAATTGTGATTGCCAATGGCAGGCAGGCTACGTAGACGGCAAGTGGCAAAATCATGAAGGCTCCGGGCAGGAATAGAGGCGCGATATGTTGGCAAGCACTGACGGCATCCAGTCGCCGCCAGCGTGCTTATACAATAAAATACCCGGTTTACGTAATGGATATGGTGAGCCATATGACCTCGCAAGAACCTAGCATCAACCCCTACCAGGCACCGACAACAATGGTGGATGCGAGTGCTGACGAAACTTATCAGCCCAGTTTTCTTGCGTTGAATGGTCGTATTGGCCGGTTGCGTTACATGGCCTACCAGATGGCCAACTACTTTGCGGTGATGCTCCCATTTTCCTTGCTGAGCGGTGTATTGGGAAGAAGCTGGGGGCCATTCATGGCTGGCTTGATCATGATTGTGGGTGCGGTGTGTATGGTGATCACGTCACTGTTGATTACTCGTCGTCGCTGTCACGACATAGGCTGGAACGGTTGGACTTGCCTGCTGGCGTTGGTGCCGCTCATCAACCTGATATACCTGTTCATTCCTGGTAGCTCTGGCAAAAACCAGTACGGGTTGCCACCCAAGAAAAATAGTATTGGCGTGATTCTGATGGCTTGTGTGATGCCGGCTATCTTGCTGGTCGGTGTCATTGCTGCAATTGCGATTCCCGCGTACAAAGATTACGTCAAACTATCCCAGCCGGTGCAATTACCCTTAGTCGGTCAATGATGACGAATGGCTGGTTGATGTAAGACCTTCCCTGCAGCAAGTAACAAGGATGTAAGCACCATGAACCAGACAATCTGGAAACCCAATGTCACTGTGGCTGCCGTGATTGAGCGCAATGGTCGTTTTTTGCTGGTGGAAGAGGAAACACCGGAAGGCATCCGCTTCAACCAGCCTGCGGGTCATTTGGATGAAGGGGAATCCATCCTCAGCGCCTGCAGTCGTGAAACACGCGAAGAAACTGCTTGGCGGTTCACCCCAAAAGCATTGGTCGGGATATACCTGATACCGGTGCTAAATCGTGATATCACTTATTTGCGGTTTGCGTTTTGTGGGGAACTGGGCGAGCACGATGCGGCGCGCAAGCTGGACGACGGGATCTTGAGAGCAGTCTGGATGACACCTGAGGAAATCCGCGTCACTGCGGATCGCCATCGTAGCCCACTCGTGTTACGTTGCATGGAAGATTTTCTGATAGGTAAGCGCTATCCACTGAACATTCTGACGGAGCTATTGCCATCATGAGTTGGTTGGATTTGACACGCCCCATGGATATTGATCTGCCGATCTATCGCGAGGCTGTGTATGCAGACCCGCCAATGCAGATCACACCCTGGTGCGATGTAGCGGAGCAAGGCTATTGCGTGGCACAGTTGATGATGGGGACACAGACTGGAACCCATATCGACGCGCCACGGCACTTTCTACATGATGGCGCAACACTTGAGTCGGTATCGCTCGATTGGCTGGTTGGTCGCTACCAATGGGTAACGGTCAATACAGAAGGGGTGACACTTGAACCGGCAGTTGGACAGCCCAATTTGTTGTTTATCCGATTTGTTGAACAGGTGCGTATTGCACCTGCAGCATTACATCAATTACTGGCTGGCCCCGAACCGGTATGGGTGCTGGATGGCATGCCTGGCGTGGTCGGCCAGGATATGTTCTATTTTCATCGCACCTTGGCCGAATACGGCAAATTCCTGGTTGAAGACTTGCAGCCTGATGCTGCCTGCCAAGTGGAGTCAGGTGGCGAATTGCTGGCCATGCCATTGCGGCTGGTCGGTACCAGTGGTTCGCCGTGCCGGGTGGCGTGGCGTGCGGAACAGATTATTGGAAAGTGAAGCAATGAGTAGCAAGAAACGGGTTGTCGTCGGCATGTCCGGCGGGGTGGATTCCTCAGTGACGGCCTGGTTGCTGAAGCAACAGGGTCACGAAGTCATCGGCGTGTTCATGCAGAACTGGGAAGACGACAACGATGACGAATATTGTTCGATCAAAGAAGATGCTGCCGATGCCATTGCTGTAGCAGATATTGTTGGCATCGATATCGAAGTCGTCAATTTTGCCAAGGAGTACAAGGACCGCGTATTCAAGTACTTTCTGGATGAATACTCGGCAGGTCGAACACCCAACCCAGATGTGCTGTGCAATGCCGAGATCAAGTTCAAGGCATTTCTGGACTACGCCATGAACCTGGGTGCCGAGGTGATTGCCACGGGCCACTATGCCCGCAAGGTTGAGCAGGGTGGCAGACATTATCTGGCCAAAGCGGTAGATGACACCAAGGATCAGAGCTATTTCCTATATCGACTCAATCAGTCACAGCTGTCACGGTCCTGGTTCCCACTGGGTGATATTCGCAAAACTGAAGTCCGTCGCATGGCGGAGGAAGCCCAGTTGCCAAATTTTGGCAAAAAAGACAGCACGGGCATCTGTTTTATTGGCGAACGGCCCTTTCGTGAGTTCCTGAATCGCTATTTGCCCCGTTCTCCAGGGCCAATGGTGACACCGGAAGGCAAGGTGATGGGGCAGCATGAAGGTTTGATGTATCACACCATTGGGCAGCGCAAGGGGCTGGGAATTGGTGGGCAGGGTGAGCCCTGGTTTGTCGCAGCTAAGGATATTCCCAATAATAAGCTAATTGTGGTGCAAGGCCATGATCACCCATTGTTGCTGAAACCGGAACTGACCGCCCAGCAACTCTCATGGACGCAGGATGACGCACCTCAACCTGGCCGCTACACAGCCAAAACCCGTTATCGTCAACAAGATGCTGCGTGTACGTTGCTTGCCATTGAGGAGGGGGTGTGTACCGTGCAGTTCGATGAGCCACAGTGGGCTGTCACACCCGGTCAATCGGTAGTCCTGTATGATCACGATATTTGCCTGGGTGGTGGCATCATTCAGTAATCATTGAAAATCAATTAGTTGAAGGTGGTGATGGAGCTGGTTTGATGACGGGGCCTGCAGCCCTGCCTGCGATCACTACCCGGTTCCGTCCATCGGCCTTGGCTTGGTACAGCGCGTGGTCGGCGGCTTCGAACAGATCGATGCTGCTTTTGAATTCGCCAGGTAAGCCCCCGGCAATTCCCAGGCTGAGTGTCACAATCGCCGCAGTTGGCGAATCCGCATGGGGGATGGCTTGTGATGTCATGGCCTGTCGGATTCGCCGGGCAACAATCAGAGCGTCATCCGGGCCACATTCCCTCAGTAATACCACGAACTCTTCACCCCCATAACGCGCAGCCAAATCGCCATTGCGCTGTAAGCCGGTGCGAATGGCCTGCCCGATCTGTATCAGGCATTGATCACCGGTGGGATGGCCATAGTGATCGTTGTAGCGCTTGAAATGATCAACATCGATATAGATCAGTGACAATGGCCGATTCAATTGCCGGGCTTGTTCCCAGGCCAGGGCCATCTGCTGATCGAAGCTGCGGCGGCTGGCCAGCCCAGTCAAAGTGTCAACTGCCGCCAATCGTGACAGTTCAGCATTGGCAACAGAAAGCGCGCTGGCTCGCAGGGTCTCGCGCAGGGTGCGTAGATACTCCCGGCGCGCTTCGTATTCCATCTGGTAGTTGGCAATCAGGCTGATGATCATCGCAGCGCCAAGTTCAACCAGGCTGTTGATCTGAATTTCCAGCGGGCTACCGGTCAACGACATGACTGCCGGCACGGCACTGACGAAAATCACCACCGCACTGACCAATGTGTACCAAAATCGCATTCGAACCACGATACTGATAAACATGAAGCTGAGGACAATACCCGTTACATAGTGAATGGCATTGGCATGTCGACTGAGGCTGAAGATCACCATTAGACTGATACATGACAAAAGTATCAATATCATGGCCAGTAGATCCAGATAGCGCGCCATGCGTGGCAGACGTGCCAGACCAATGGCCAACACCATCATCGGCGTCACAATTGCCATCCGGATGACCCATGCCTCTTGATAGACGTCTGGCAACATCAACCGATCGGTGATGTTGAAGATGTTGTAGAGCACAATCGCAATCAGCCCGAGCAGGGTATAGCGCTTCGATCGTCCGGGGGCAGTGTCGCTCAGAAAGCGGTCTTCGAGCTTGGTGGAAAAACGCAGGCGTGCCATGCCGCCTGCCAGCAAGCGGTCGATGTCCGCAATCAGTTCGGTAGCGGTGTCGTTGATCGCGGTAGTGGCCGTCGTCATCAACATCCTTTACTTCATGACCGATGACTGTCGTCAGGCGACCGGTGGTATCGTCTGCAGGAAAGATTCCCGCGTCATCAACCGGTCAAAATAGCTTTGCAGTTGCGGATGTCGGTGTCGCCAGTCGATGTCGGGAAAGCGCAAGTTCAGGTAACCGAGCGTACATCCCGCTGCAATATCCGCCAAACTCAGTTGTCCGCCCACCAGCCAGGTGTCTTCCGCTGTTTTGGCCAGTGCCGCCAGGCCGGTATCGATTTTGTCCAGCTGGCGCTGTATCCACTCCGTACTTTGCTGTGCTGGTGGGCGTTTTTTCTCCAGAAATGTTGCGGCGGCGGCATCACAAATGCCATCTGCCAAAGCTTCCAGCCGTTTGACATGAACAGCCTGTAGGGCATTTGCAGGGATCAGGCTGGGGTGGCTGACTACGGTATCGAGATACTCCGCAATCACGCGTGAGTCATAATAAGCTTCGCCATCGTCGGCAAGCAATACAGGTACCTTGCCCAACGGATTATAGGCTGGGACCTGAGTGTCAGCGTTCCAGGGAATATCGACCACCAGTTCGCAGGCAATACGTTTTTCGATCAGTACAACACGAATTTTGCGGGCATAGGGGCTGGTGAGTGATGCAATCAGTTTCATGGCAGGCTCAAGTAGTCGTGGTGCAATCCAGTATAGCAACATTGCCTGCCCGAACGCCGGCAAACGGCGCCAGTGGATTGATTTCCCAACTGGCATGGTGTGATTTATCAGATAGAATCCACTCAACTTTTCTAGGAGCAGCCCGTGATCAAAGATCCTCAACACTACGCCTTGTCGCGAGTGGTGTTCTATTTGTTCATTGCCATCATCTTCTACCTGCTTTATCAGATGCTGCAGCCCTTTCTGGTGCCGTTGTGCTGGGCAGGTGTGCTGGCTGTCAGTGTCTACCCGATGCATCGCAAACTACAAGGGCGCATGACGCCACGCCGAGCTGCCTTGCTGACTACGTTTCTGGTGACCTTATTGTTGGTATTACCTGCCTTGGGCTTGGCCGCGGAACTGGTGCGGCAGGCCTATTCGGGGATCTCCGCGCTGCAAGGGGTATTGGGCGACGGGCGTTCTCCCCAGTTGCCCCCGATGTTGCTCAGCACCTGGGAATGGGCGCAAGCTCATCTGCCGTTGCCGCCCATGGAGGAATTGAAGGAAATGCTCAATGATGGCATGAAGAAGGCTGCCGCTTTTGTTGCTGGGCAAACTGCGGCTGTTGCCAGCAAATCTGCCTTGTTTCTGCTGGATTTGCTGGTCACTTTGTTCGCACTGTATTTCTGCCTGAGGGATGGTCCCCGCCTTGCGGATTATGTCCGTCGCCTGATGCCTTTTTCCAATATCCGTCGCGACCGTCTGCTGGGACAGACCCGCAATCTGATCTTTGCCAGCGTTACCACCAGCCTGCTGGTCGCCTTGGTGCAAGGAACGCTGGGCGGCATCATTTTCTTTGCGCTGGGTATCAATGGCGCCCTGTTCTGGGGGCTGGTGATGACTTTCCTAGCCTTGTTGCCTGCGATTGGTACCGCTTTGGTCTGGCTGCCCACGGCATTGTGGCTGATGGCCACCGGTGAGATCGTCAGTGGCATCGTCCTGCTGGGGTTGGGTTTTGGAGTGATCGGCATGGTTGATAATCTGTTGAGGCCAATCCTGATGTCCGGCCATAGTGAGATGAATGAACTGTTGATGTTCATCTCGATTTTGGGCGGCATTGCTGTTTTTGGCTTTCTGGGTGTCGTACTGGGTCCCGTGCTGATGGCAACCGCGATGAGTCTGACGAAAGCCTATCTGGAGGATGACGAGAAGCTGCGGGAAGAAAACCCGCCTATCGTCTGATCAGTAGCTGGGATACTTGGGGAAATCTACGGCGTGCCAGCCGTCGTTGCCTGGGATAAAATGCCCGGCCTTCATCAGACTTTGGATGTGTTCCATATGTGGTTCAAGAATCTGCAACTGTTTCGCCTGCAAGCCGACTTTACCCTGGATGCCGAACAGATCGATGAATCCCTGCGTCGTGCGCAATTTCAACGTTGTGGCAAGATGGAGATGAGCACGGTCGGTTTCCGCGCCCCACGTCCGAAACTGTCTGAAGCACTGGTCTACCCGGTGCATGGCTGTTACCTGGTTACCTTGGCTGCGGAAGAAAAGATCTTGCCGTCATCGGTCGTCAAAGAAATGGTCGAAGTCAAAGTGGTTGAGATCGAAGAGCAGCAGGACCGCAAAGTCGGTAAGAAAGAACGCCGAGATTTGTCTGAACGCGTGACAGAAGAACTGCTGCCACGTGCATTCAGCCGTGTTCGACAAACTTGGGCTTACATTGACCCGGCTAACCACTGGATTGTCGTTGATGCTGGTTCACCCAAAAAGGGCGAAGAAATGCTGGAATGGTTGCGCAAGTGCATTGATGGCCTGCGTGCCAGTCCATTGCGTACCCAAGGCAATGCCAGCCTGATCATGACCGACTGGTTGCAGAGCGGTGAGCCGCCTGCCATTTTCACGATTGACGATGACTGCGAGCTGAAAACCCCAGGTGAAGACGGTGCCGTGGTGCGGTGTAGCCGACAGGATCTGCATGCCGATGAGGTGCGTAACCATCTGGCCGCGGGCAAATTGGTGACTAAGTTGGCTGTGACCTGGCAGGATCGTCTGTCAATGATGGTGACAGAAGACCTTCAGGTGAAAAAACTGGCGTTTCTGGATATGTTGCAGGAGCAAGCCAAGGAGAGTGGTGCGGATAATGCCGAAGAGCAGTTCGATGCCAACTTCGCCATCATGACCGGTGAATTGGCTAATCTGTTGCCAGATTTGATTGAGGTGATGGGTGGTGAAATGCCCCAGGCCTGATTTGCTGTAGTTTCAAATGAAAAAGTCAGCCCAAGGCTGACTTTTTCATTTGATGGCATTCACACTGACTGGGCGGCATCTAGCGCTGTATTGGGTGTAATCGGGTGGCCGGCATCAGCTAGAACCCGTTCCAGCACCGACAATAACTGCAACACATTGTCTGCCCGGCTGGAATAGCCCATCAAACCAATCCGCCATACTTTTCCGGCCAGCTCCCCTAGGCCTGCACCAATCTCGATGCTGAACTCGCTCAGCAGTCTGGTGCGGGTTGCTTTGTCATCCACACCTTCAGGGATCAGGATGGCATTGAGCTGTGGCAGGCGGGCTGATTCCTTGACCAGGAACTGAATGCCCATGGCTTCCAACCCAGTGCGCAGCATGTTGTGGTGATGACGGTGGCGTGCCCAGGCTTGTTGCAAACCTTCCTCTCGCAACATCAAGAACGATTCGTGTAACGCATACAAGCCATTATTGGGCGCAGTATGGTGGTAGGTGCGCGTAGTGGCACCCCAGTAGCCGAGCAGCAGGTCGAGATCGAGAAACCAGCTTTGCGCCTTGCGGCTGCGGTTTTTCACGCGTTCCACCACCCGATCTGAGAAGGTGATCGGTGAAAGCCCAGGTGCGCAGGACAGGCATTTCTGGCTTCCAGAATACACTGCATCGGCACCCCATTCATCTACTTGAACTGGAATGCCACCTAGTGAGGTCACGCAATCCACAATGGTCAGGCAACCCGCATCTTGTGCAATTTTGCACAGGGTTTGGGCATCTGAAAAAGCGCCTGTTGAAGTTTCGGCATGGACGAAGGCGACGACCCTGGCATCTGGATTGGCCTTTAATGCCTCACGCAGCTTGTTCGGGTCCACGGGTTCTCCCCAGCGGTCGTCCACTGTCACGGCAATACCGCCACAGCGTTCGACATTTTCCACCATTCGGCCGCCGAATACGCCATTTCGGCACACAATCACTTTGTCACCTGGGCTGACCAGGTTCACAAAACACATTTCCATCCCGGCGGAACCCGGGCCGGATACCGGAAAGGTCAGCGCATTGTGGGTCTGGAACGCATAGCGCATCAGGCTTTTGAGTTCGTCCATCATGGTGACGAACGCCGGGTCGAGATAGCCGATGGTCGGGCGGGCCAATGCATCCAGTACCCGTCGCGGCACGTTGGACGGGCCTGGGCCCAGCAGCAGGCGCTCTGGTGGGCTGAATGGGCGAATCTCCTGCTCGGGCAGAAAACGTGAAGTCATGCTTACTCCTCAGTTTGGAATCAGTATCGTATTGGTTGTTGTCTGGCCAGTCAGAATATCGATCTCACGGTGGTGAGATGCCCCTGACTGGGTTGGAAGGGATATGACAAGCCTAACCAAAGCATGGGACGGCTGGCAATAGCCTTGATGGCGCGAATGGTGACGACGGAACCCGATTACCTGACGACTGTGACTAGGAACAGGTGCCCCATTACGCGAAGGTGTTACAAATATCCCTCGCTTGGTCCGTGTCGTAGGAATGGTCTCGAGGGTCTAGTTTCATCCCCAGCAGGGTCAATCGTCAGTCGGTTTGATTTGCGCCCTTAGTAAAAAGCGTGCTGGGTCAACGGCATCGACCAAATCACGTTCAAGTGGTAACGGTTCAGCATGAATCTGGCTGGCCAGCAGCTCTGCCATCAGCGCGGACCAGGTCAATCCCCGGGCACCTAACCCCAGTAGGGCAAACAAGCCAGCTTGCCGCGGTACTAGTTGTGGTCGATGGTGCTTACGCGGGTTGAAGGCTGAAGCATCGGCAATAGGGCCAACGATGGGCAAGCGATCAGGCGTGGCCGGACGGTAACTGACTCGGCCGGCTTGCAAGGCAGCTTGCAGGCCTTGTGTGAATCCTGGTAAGAGCCTTTCTGCAAGGCCCAGATTGGCGTGGTGGCCAGCTACATCTGGTTGGGCTGGGCCGCTGGCGGTACTGGCACCTATCGCACGAATGCCGCGCCAGGCCGGGGTGATATAGCCATCGCCACATACTACATGATTGAGTGTTGGTGTTTGTGTCGCAGGAATACAGGTCAACTGTCGCCAGGCCTGACTTAATGGCAGATGCTGACTGGGAGTGAACAAATGGGCATAACCGGCGTTGGCCAAAATCAGCATGGGAGCGCTGGCGATTAGCTGGCCCGTGCGATCTAGGCAGCGCCATTCGTGCAACTTGTCATCGTAGACAATCTGTTTAACCTCGGTATTAAAACGGGTTGTTAGCAGCGGCCCAGCCTTGTCGAGATTGGCTTGGCAGATTGAACCGGGATTGGCCCAACCTGCTTGGCCGAACCACCATCCACCAATAGTCACAGGGCGACCAACGCATTGCTTGGCTTCTTCGCGATTGACCATGTGTACAAACTCGGCTGGCAGTGCCAGGGTATCAACCACCTGAGCCTGATGCTGAAAATCAGTCTCGTCACTGGCCTGGTGCAATACACCATTACATTGCCACCAGTCCACTTGACCTGGACTGATATGGCGTAGGTGACGCCATGCATATAACAAACTGGCCCGGCTCAGGCGCGATTGGCGATTGTCATCCAATGACATCAATGGCAATAGCGCACCCACGGGGTTGCCGGAACATTCCTGTGCGGGCCCGCTGCGCCGATCGATCAAGGTGATGTGCCAGCCGCGTGCGGTCAGTCGTTCAGTTACGCTGGTACCGGCTAGGCCAGCACCCAAGACAATTGCACGCTGGGTAACGGGGATTTGCAGATGGCTTGGACGTGGGTTCTGGTAACGAGCGCTCAGCATGTTGCGCTTTTTACCGAAGCCGGGTCGTTTCTCCCAACGAAAACCCACAGATTGTATGCCTTCGCGCACGATTGCCGCGACCGTATAGGTTGCAGCCGTGGCTTCAGGTGCGGCCAAGCGCGCAACTTGTTTGAATAGGGGGGGCGACCAGAGCGCCGGGTTTTTCAAGGGTGCAAATCCATCCAGATAGAATGCATCCACTTCGGCGACCAGCTTTGGCAATGCATCCAACGCATCACCAAAGATCAGCGTCAGGCAGACTCGGCCACCCTCCAGGTGCAAGCGGTGTGTACCGGGTGCCAACAGGGGCCATTGTTGCTGCAGCTCATTGGCCATGTCGGTAAAGTCCGGCCATTGCTGATGGAGTGTCCGTAAGTCATCCGCCGAAAACGGATACTTTTCCAGCGAGATGAAATGCAGTGTGTCACACCGTGCAGTGTCAGCCCGCCAGGCCTGCCACGTGGTAAGAAAGTTCAGCCCCAGGCCAAAGCCGGTTTCCAGGATTACGAATCGCGATTTGTTCCGCCAGCGTGCTGGCAGATCGTTACCGCCCATGAACACGTGTCGCGCCTGGCCTACACCGCCATCATCGGAGTGATAGATGTCATCAAAGGCTGAGGAGAAGGGAATACCTGCTTCGGTGAAAGCGAGCTCGGCGGGCTGAATAGGTGTCGACATGAAACGGTCGCTACTGGTATTGGCCTGGTTCGGCACCCAGGTCGGTGTATAGGTATAAACCGGCATGCGGCCGGTTTGGATTGGAGTGGGTTGCTATTCTGCTTCGTCGATCCAGGCCATTTGAATGGCTTCCAGTATCTTTTCACCACAATGTTTCGGGTCGTCGTTGAAGTCTGGTAGGGCGACAACCCAGTTGAACAAGTCAGTGAAGCGAATGTTTTTGGGATCAATATCAGGGTGAGCTTCGCTCAGCTCAATTGCGATCACGCGAGAGTCAGTCCATTTCATATCAGGCTCCTGGGATACTTCAATCTAGACGAACATCGGCCAAGGTGCCGCCACTGGCGCTCACCAAATCCTTCGGTCGGATACGGAACACACTGTTGGGTGTGCCTGCCGCTGCCCACATTGCATCAAAGTGCAGAATGTCCTGATCGATCACAATGCGGATTGGGGTGATATGGCCAAATGGGGCGACACCACCAATGGCAAAGCCAGTTTGGCTGCGAACAAAGTCGGCATCGGCTTTGCCAATGGGTTCACCGATCAGGCTTGCCAGCTTGCGTTCGCAAATGCGATTGGCACCACTGGCGATCACCAGTAACGCTTGTCCACTGTGCTGACATCGGAAGACCAGAGATTTGGCAATCTGTGCCACATCGCAACCAATGGCCACTGCCGCCTGGTGCGACGTTCGGGTATGGGTATCGAATTCGACGATGTCAGTGGCCAGCCCCTGAGCATCCAAGGCTTGGCGCACACGAGCCTGGCTTGGACTGTCGGCCATCAGTGGTTTTCCTTGGCGTGATTCAGTGAATACTTGGGAATCTCGACAACTAGCGGGATGTTACCAACCTTGGCCTGACAGGACAGACGCGATGTGGGTTCCAGGCCCCAAGCTCGGTCCAGCATGTCTTCTTCATCTTCATCCGGATCGTTGAGCGAACCGAAGCCCTCGCGGATCACCACGTGACAGGTGGTGCAGGCACACACCTGGCCACAGGCATGGTCGATTTCAATATCGTGCTCCAGCAATGCATCACAAATACTGGTACCGGGCTCTGCCTCAATCACAGCACCATCAGGACAGACTTCATGGTGCGGCAGAACGACGATCTGGGTCATGGCTTACTCCAAACTGGTAATGTTTTGCCCGGCCAGGGCTTGGCGAATCTTGGCATCCATGCGGCGGGCGGCGAAATCGGCAGTGGCATGGTTGAGGGCATCGGTCAATTGACGGATGGTTGAAGCATCGGCCGTATGCAAGGCCTGACGCAGTGTGTCTATACTGGCTTGGACCGTGGTACGCTCGGTCTCGTCCAGTAACCTGCTATCCTGCGCCAACGCAGTATCGGTTGCATCAATCAAGGCCTGGGCTTCAACTTGCGCTTCCCGCAGGTTGCGTGCGCCCATATCCTCGCTGGCATGCTGCATGGATTCCTGCAGCATGCGGGCGATGTCATCGTCACCCAGACCGTAAGAGGGTTTCACCGCAATGCTGGCTTCCACGCCGGTACTGAGTTCTCGGGCAGAAACCGACAGCAGACCATCTGCATCGACCTGAAAAGTCACGCGGATGCGGGCGGCACCTGCAACCATCGGAGGGATGCCACGCAGCTCAAAACGCGCCAGCGAACGGCAATCGCTTACCAACTCCCGTTCGCCTTGCAATACGTGGATCGCCATCGCTGTCTGGCCATCTTTGTATGTCGTGAATTCCTGCGCACGGGCAATTGGAATGGTTGAATTGCGCGGAATGATTTTTTCCACCAGCTCGCCCATGGTTTCCAATCCCAACGAGAGCGGAATCACATCTAGCAGCAACCAGTCATCCTGTGCCTTGTTGCCCGCCAGCACGTTGGCTTGAATGGCGGCGCCCAGTGCGACGACCTTGTCTGGGTCCAGATTGGTCAAAGGTTCCTTGCCAAAGAAATCGGCAACGGCTCGGCGAATCTGGGGCATGCGGGTGGCTCCGCCAACCATGACAACGCCATCAATGTCATCAATGGTCAGTTTGGCGTCGCGCAACGCTTTGCGAACGGGAATCAGCGTTTTGTTGACCAGCGTGCGGCTGATGTCGGTGAAGATTTCACTGGTGATCGTCTGATTGACTACACTGCCGTCAGATAGAATGGCGGTGATGTCGGCCACGCCGTGATCTGTGAGTGCTTCTTTGGCTGAGCGGGATTTGGTCAGCAGCAAGCGGGTATCACGGGCAGAGGGCAGGGTAACGCCAGCCTGTTGCAAGGCCCAGCAGTACACGCGATGATCAAAGTCATCCCCGCCGAGTGCAGAATCGCCACTGGTGGAAAGTACCTCAAACACCCCCAGCGTAAGTTTGAGGACGGATACGTCAAATGTGCCCCCCCCCAAGTCATACACTACATAGGTGCCTTCGCTGTTGTTGTCCAAGCCATAAGCCACTGCGGCAGCGGTCGGTTCATTCAGCAGACGCAGCACTTCCAGGCCGGCTAGTTTGGCTGCATCTTTGGTGGCTTGGCGTTGTGCATCGTCAAAATAGGCGGGCACCGTGATCACCGCGCCCGTCAATTCTCCACCCAAGCTCTTCTCGGCACGTTCTTTCAAGCGTTTGAGAATTTCTGCGGAGACTTCCACCGGGCTTTTGATGCCAGCCGTGGTACGCAATTGGACCATACCAGGTGCATCGACAAACTTGTAAGGCAGATTCTCGTGGCCTTCGATATCGCGCAGACCGCGCCCCATGAATCGTTTCACGGAGACGATGGTGCTGTGCGGGTCGTCATTCTGGCGGGCTTGCGCGGCAAAACCAACATCCACATGCTGATCTGCACGGTAATGCACCACAGACGGTAACAATGGGCGGCCTTGCTCGTCATCCAATACGGTAGCAGCGCCGGAGCGCACGGTGGCCACCAGCGAATTGGTGGTGCCGAGGTCAATACCAACAGCCAGCCGATGCTGATGAGGGGCGGTGGAAAGTCCGGGTTCGGAAATCTGCAGGAGAGCCATGTTGAGCGGCACTTTTCAAAAAATTAAATCAAAACAAGGCAGCATGCCGACGAATTGCAATGGATCGCTGGATCAGGAAAGGGTTGCATCAATCGCATTGCCGATTTCTTCATCCAGTTTTTCCATGAACCTGAGTTTGCGAACTGTGGTGGCCGCCAGATCGGTACGGCCTTCTTCATCCAGCAATGTGTGCAGCGTGTGGTGCAGATCATTCACTTCATGGCGCAGGCGGCGGGAGAGCTGTTCCAGCTCCGCCACGTTCTGGCTGAACTTGGCTTCCATAATGGCCTCACGCCATTCCATCTGTGCCATCAGAAATTCGGAAGGCATCGCCGTGTTGGTTTCTTCCTGGGTATCCACCCCCGCCAGGTGCAATAAGTAACGGGCTCTGCTCAGCGGTTTGCGTAGTGTTTGGTAAGCCTCGTTGGTTTGGGTTGCCCATTGCAGTGACCGACGCTTTTCGGCATCACTCAGATGAGCATAGCGATCCGGATGAACCTCTGATTGAACGCGGCGATAAGCTTGTTCAAGGGCGCTCAAATCCAGTTCGAAGCGCACTGGCAAGCCGAACAGTTCGAAGTGGTTTTGTCTGAAATCGATGCTCATGAAATCCTTATCCGCGTTGCCACGAAAAAGCCGCAAGCGTCTGCCTGCGGCTTAGGCAGTCAGATCCATAAGATCAGACGTTGAAACTTTCCCCGCAGCCGCACTCGTTCTTGACGTTTGGGTTGTTGAACTTGAAGCCTTCGTTCAGCCCTTCGCGCACAAAGTCCAGCTCTGTACCATCAAGATATGGCAAGCTTTTGGCATCAGTGATGACTGTTACACCATGGCTTTCGAATGTCAGGTCGCTGTCGACCACTTCATCAACGAATTCCAGTTTGTAAGCCATACCGGAGCAGCCCGAAGTACGTACACCCAGACGGATGCCGACCCCTTTGCCCCGTTTGGCCAGAAAATTCGATACATGTTTGGCGGCGCGTTCTGATAATGTAATAGCCATGGAACAGTTTCTCCTGGTCAGGCGGTATGCTTGGCTTTGTAATCTGCAACAGCGGCCTTGATGGCATCTTCTGCCAGGATTGAGCAGTGAATTTTCACCGGTGGCAATGCCAACTCTTCGGCAATCTGGGTGTTCTTGATATCCATGGCCTGATCCAGTGTCTTGCCCTTGACCCATTCGGTGATCAGTGATGAAGAAGCAATTGCCGAACCACAGCCATAGGTTTTGAATTTGGCATCCTCAATCACGCCTTGTTCGTTTACCTTGATCTGCAACTTCATCACGTCGCCACAGGCCGGTGCACCAACCATTCCGGTGCCTACCGATCCATCGCCCTTGTCAAATGAACCCACGTTTCGAGGGTTTTCGTAGTGATCAATCACCTTGTCGCTATAAGACATGTCGTACTCCTGATCAATGCGTTCAGGCTATTGCCTGAATACTGGCCAGACAACGTCCGGCCTTAAAGTCAATGTGCTGCCCACTGAACGGTATTCAGATCGATACCGTCTTTATACATCTCCCACAAGGGTGACATCTCACGCAGCTTGCCAATTTTCTGTCGGAGCAGGTTGATGGTGAAGTCGATGTCTTCCTCTGTAGTGAAGCGGCCGATCGAGAAACGGATCGAGCTGTGTGCCAATTCATCGTTACGGCCTAGGGCTCGCAACACATAGGAGGGCTCAAGACTGGCGGAAGTACAGGCTGAACCACTTGATACCGCCAGATCCTTGATCGCCATGATCAAGGATTCACCTTCAACAAAGTTGAAGCTGACGTTCAGGTTATGCGGCACGCGCTGTTCCATGTCGCCATTCAAATAGACTTCTTCAATGCTTTGCAGACCTTGCCACAAGCGATCACGCAACGTGCGGATGCGTTCGTTTTCTGCCGCCATGTCTGCTTTGGCGATACGGAAGGCTTCCCCCATACCGACAATCTGGTGAGTCGCCAGGGTGCCGGAACGCATACCACGCTCGTGACCACCACCATGCATCTGCGCCTCCAGACGCACACGTGGCTTTCGGCGCACATACAATGCACCAATACCTTTCGGCCCATAAGTCTTGTGGGCCGAAAAACTCATCAGATCGACCTTCAGCTTGGATAGATCGATTTCTACCTTACCGGTAGCCTGGGCTGCATCCACATGGAAAATAATGCCTTTTTCACGGCATAGCTCACCAATCTCGGCAATGGGTTGAACTACGCCAATCTCGTTGTTGACCATCATCACCGAGATCACGATGGTATCCGGGCGGATCTCGTCACGCAGTTTCCCAAGATCCAACAAACCATTCTCTTCAGGTGCCATATAGGTCACCTCAAAGCCTTCGCGCTCCAGTTCACGGCAAGGGTCTAACACTGCTTTGTGTTCAGTCTTGATGGTGATGATGTGTTTACCCTTGGTCTGATAAAAGTGCGCAGCGCCTTTTAGAGCCAGGTTGTCGGACTCGGTCGCACCGGATGTCCAGACGATTTCCTTTGGATCGCAATTGACCAATGCAGCTACCTGTTCACGCGCTTCTTCCACGGCTTTTTCCGCCTCCCAGCCGAAGCTGTGCGAACGGGATGCGGGGTTGCCGAAGAGTTCGGTCAGATAGGGAATCATTTTCTGCGCGACCCGTGGATCAACAGGCGTGGTAGCCGAATAATCCAGGTAGATCGGGAGTTTGGTCATGCGATGCTCTCCAAGTGTCGGTAAAGGGTGCGGGTTCAGACCGAAGCACCCGCGGTCGGCTTGTTGCCGGTTACGCGTTTATCTTGCAGGACGGCGACATCACAGGCGTGTTCCTTGGCTCGCTGGCTTTCTACCAGCTGGCCCAGTGATACCGACGCCAAATATTCGAAAATCGTGACATTCAAGCTTGCCCACAAATCGTGGGTCATGCATCGATGCTCTTCCAGACAGTTTTCCTTGCCACCACATTGAGTGGCGTCAATTGGCTCATCCACTGCCTGGATTATCTCGGCAACTGAAATGTCCTGAGGTGGTTTGGCCAGGCAATAGCCACCACCGGGCCCACGTACGCTCTCTACCAGTTGGCGGCGGCGCAGCTTGCCAAACAATTGCTCAAGATAAGACAGCGAGATGCGCTGCCGGTCGGCAATGCCTGCCAGCGTCACGGGGCCATTACCCTGGCGTAACGCCAGATCGAGCATGGCGGTAACGGCGAAGCGGCCTTTGGTGGTGAGGCGCATGGACTGTCCTTGTGACGCGAAGAGTTTGGATAACTGACTGGCAGTATATAATTCCCGATTAAATCAGTCAACTATTAGCAAAGGGGGATTTTTGATGCGGAGCAAGAAACAGCAAGGTTAGGATCGGGAGTAGTCGACGATTTTACTGGGCTTTAAGTCAACTGACAAATTGGCTGTATTTACTCTCGACGATCCAACCGTTTTTTGTGCTTGGCAATATTGTCATTGAGCTGATGGATGATTTCGGTGGCAGTACTGATGATTTGATTGGGATTGAACCCAGCACGGGTAAGTTCTCGGTAGAAGGTCTTGGCCAGAATGCGTGCTAGCTGGTCCGGGTTTTGTGTTGCGTTGAATGCAAAGGGAGAGTTGCCTTCTGTTTGGCGTTGCAGCAAGGCGAGTTGTGCAAAGCGTGAATTCAGAACATTCTGCAATTGGATGACTTGAATGGCTTTGCCAATGAACAGTGCGGCAATATCCAATAGGTGCTGGTCATCGATATTGAACGGTCGTTTGTGGCGATTGCCGCTGATATTGATAACGCCAATGATGTCACTGTTGAGGATGATCGGTGAGGAGATCATCGATTTCCGAGGGTCATCACATCGTTTGGCATAGTCTGCAAAGGGCGATTGTTCAATGTCCGCGATCAGGAGCGACCGACCGGTTTCCAGTACATGGCCGGCGATTCCTTCGCCCTTACGTACGGAAACGTCCATTGCATCTTGATGCAAAGGGCCATAGCTGGCGACCAACTTGAGCTGGACATCTCCAATGTCAGCATGGCTTAATAGCATCAAAGAGCAATAATCCGCAGACAACATTTTTGCAGCCAATTCAGCAAGTTCGTATAGCCGGTCATCCAAGCTACCCTCGCTGTCAATGAAATTGGAGAGGGCAGTCAGTTGTTGCAGGATCTGGGCGTTGTCTGGCATGGGCATCACCCGCATTAGCAATTGGGCTCAACCTTAGTATAGGTGGTGATGTATGCACATGCCTGACATTTGTGCAGTGCGGTACCCACTGCTGGTACGATTCTGCTGTGCTGGCTACGAACCCTCATGTCGTTTCTATCGGCGTTTTCAGCGCTGCCAGCGCTTCGTCTCGTAGATCTTTGCGTAGAATCTTGCCAACATTGGTTTTGGGCAAGTCTTCACGAAACACCACTTCTTTTGGTACTTTGTATGCAGTCAACAATTGTCTGCAGTGTTCGATGACATTGTGCTCTGTCAGAATTGGATCTTTCTTGACAATATAGGCCCTTACCAGTTCGCCACTGTCGTCATGTGGCATCCCAATGACAGCTACTTCCAGCACACCAGCGTGTTGTGCGATGACATTCTCTACTTCATTCGGGTAGACATTGAATCCCGAAACCAAAATCATATCTTTCTTGCGGTCAACAATACGAATACGGCCGTCAGCCTCCAGTTGGGCAATGTCGCCCGTCATCAGCCATCCATTCGGGCTGAGTACCTTGCGGGTTTCTTCGGGGCGATGCCAGTATCCGATCATCACGTTCGGACCTTTGACACAGAGCTCGCCGGGTTCGCCAATACCTTGTGCGTTGCCATGCGCATCGACAATGCGGACATCGATGGATGGTAAGGGCAATCCCACTGTACCGGTGAAGGTAGGCGTTTGTGGTGGATTGATGGAGACAACCGGTGCCGCTTCAGTCAGGCCATAGCCTTCCAGGATCATACATCCGGTACGTTGCTGCCAGCGAGTTGCGACCGCTTCCTGTGTAGCCATGCCGCCAGATAGCGAGAATCGCAAGCGAGAGCAATCAACTTGATCGAAGTTGGGGTTGTTCAGCAGTGCGTTGAACAGTGTATTGACGCCGATGATGGCTGTGAACTGGGCATCCTTGATCACTTTGATAAAAGTATCGGTATCGCGAGGATTGGTGATCAAGATGTTGGATCCACCGGCCATGAAGAACGTAATGCTGGCAACCAGGGCAAACACGTGATAGATCGGTAACGCCGTTATCATGATCTCGTTTTCGGTGATCTGCGCGCCTGCAGTAATTTGCAGCACATTGGCGATGATATTGCGATGCGTGAGCATGGCCCCTTTTGATAGGCCGGTCGTTCCGCCGGTGTATTGCAAAAATGCAATGTCGGTATGGTGTAATACTGGTGCAATCAAAGTATGTTGAGCACCTTTGTGTAAGGCTTGTTTGAAACGTATTGCACCAGGTAAGAAATACGAAGGTACCAGCTTTTTGACGTGCTTGATTGCGAAGTTTAGTAGCCAGCGTTTTGGGGTAGGGCATAAATCGGCCAGCTCAGTAACGATGATGTGTTTGATTGGTGTTTGAGCTAAGGCTGTTTGAAGTGTGGTGGCAAAATTGGCTGCAATCAGGATCGTTTGAGCGCCTGCATCGTTTAGCTGGTGCGTCAGCTCCCGCGCGGTATAAAGCGGGTTGACGTTGACGATGACCAAACCAGCTCGTAATGCCCCGAAAATGGCGACGGGATATTGCAACGAATTGGGCATCATCAGCGCTATCCGATCACCTGCTTTCAACCCCAATACCTGTTGCAGATAAGCTGCAAAGTGGCGGGCATGTTGATCCAGTTCGTGATAGCTCATGGGTGTCATTAAGTTGATGAAAGCGGGCTTATCACCGTATCTGGTCACAGCTTCATCCAGCATTACTACAATTGACGAATACTGGTCAGGATTTATTTCATGAGGGGTGTTGATCGGATAGTGCTGCTGCCAGATTCTCTGCATCTTGTCTCTCCTTTGCCTGGTGTTGGTATGCCCCGGATGATTGAACTGAGGTCTGCCACGAATGCCATCATTGTTCTATGTGGGATTGGCTGGCTGATGTATTGCGGTCGAATGAGTGCACACCTCCAGAAAGTGGATAGTGAGTAGAGTTTTTGCTCTTGATGGTGATCATAGCGATAAGGGACGAGACTGCGCTAGCAGAATGGATATGCGGCTTTGGCATATCTTGATGTCGTTTGCCAGTTGATCGGAATGTGGCCATCAACTGGGTGTTTGGCCTGATGACGTTTTAAAGCGGGGAGCGGATCAATTTGGGTTCGGGAGGTAGGCTGTGCAGGTAGACTCGTAATGGTTCGGTTGCTTCACGCAGGTAGTGCCGGTAGTGATCCATCAAATGGTAGCCTTGTATGTCACCAGCCAGCACTTGTCGAAGGAGGTTTTGGTGAAAGGCGATATGGTGTGCTGGGTCACCGTGCTCGAAAAATAGCTTGGCGATGCGCCGCCGCAGTAACGAAGTTGAATTACCGATCAGTTGCATCATTATGCTGCCTAGCTGCCTGTTCAGCATGTTCTGCAGTTCGATTTCCAATGTAATGATGGTGCTCAGACCATGCGGGTTTTGCAGTGCTGACAATTGACACGCCAGAATGTCTTCAATTGTAGCCGCCTGCCGCCGACTTTCCTGATGGCTGGCAGCCATCATTACGGTCAATGGCATAAAAAATACCCATTGATCAAGTGCTTCTAATAAAAAACGCCCACCCAGATCCAGTTGCTCAATGCTAAATACGCATGCAAGAAAGTCAATGCCGCTGTGTTCCCGATAGTCGGAAATGGTGATGCCCGATCCTTGTACCGATCGAATCAGGTTCATTCGGGCTAGTTGTTTCAGCGCCATACGTAGCGAGGTACGATCCACGCCGAGTTGATCAGCATACAGGCGCTCCGGAGGAAGTTTGTCCCCTGGCTTCAGGTCGCCAATGAAAATCTTGGCAATCAGATAGTCGGCGATGTGGTCGGGCAGGGTACGCTGGTTGTTCATCCGATCACCTCTGCTGCCGGGGGCATTGGCGTATGGTCAAGGACGGTGGACAAGGGGGATCAACCATCCAGGCTGACTCGACGAAAACAATGCCGGATCAGCCACGAATCAATTTGCCAATTTTTGTCTTGAAGTCAGCTGATGGCTGCACGAATTTCACACCGCAACGAAACTGGCTAATGTTACCCACCAAAGAGCAATGGACGACCTCAATCTGTGTCTCAAGGTATTGCTTGCTGTTGGTGGCGGCGTTGAAAAATTCGAGAATCAACCGATATTGCTGTCCGATGCGCAATGCTACATCGGTGAGAATACCCGCACCGCTGATTGATACCTCCACGGTCTGGCCCTTGATTGGTTCTCTCGAGCCAGCCACAAAGACGGCGGCGCGTAAATGCAACTGCATTCTTGGGTGCTGGCGTTGCTCGGACATGTAACAAACTCCATCGTTACCCGGGTGCAGGAATTCAGGAATTATAGTGTGGTTGGATTCGTTCAGTCATTACGGCGGGGGGAGATCAAAGCGAATCTCGTGCAGAATCGACCAGTCGTTACCCTGACGGTACATTAGGCGTACCCGCACCAAACTGGCATTGACTGAGCAAGGGAATGTCATGGCTGTGGTGCAATTCTCTGCTTGCCGTAACACGCTTTCCGATCGCTCGGGATGCTTGTTCAGTATTTGATGAATTTCTTTTGTTGTTACTGACGGGAAGCGGCCTTCTTCCCCATCGGCAAAACGCGGGCCAGCAAACTCTACTTTGTCAAGGCGTTGGAGTGTTTGCCATTCGCTTCGGTAATGTTTCCAGTCGGTCAGCGTGATTCCCCCTGATGGGTGCGATATGGTCAGGCTGTTTTCCAGTTGTGCCTCCAGCTTGACTTGTCTATCCGCCTCTGGTGGCAAAATGAAGCGATAACGGGCCAATGCCTCCAACGAGTCGGCCGCCAAATTGGTAACAGGACGGCTGAAATTGGAAAGCTGTATCAGCCCGAATCGAGAGTCGATACCACGGGTATCGATTTCAAGCTGGCTAATCTTATCCAATGCAACTACGTGTGAAGTGGATAAATACGTTAGCGTGATCAGGGAAACAGCAAACAAACGACGCATTGTGATTTTTTATTGTCTCGATTGATAAGGACGAATTGCCAGTTGCGTATCTGTCGAGTCATCATAGCATCCATCAGGGGCAATCTCGCAAGGGCAATCAACGAATGAGTAAATCAAATGACGGGCAGCACGATGGGAAGGTCCGGATCGACAAATGGCTTTGGGCTGCGCGTTTCTACAAAACACGCAGTCTGGCTACAGAGGCGGTTGATTTAGGGAGAGTGCTGATCAACGATGATCGTATCAAGCCTGCCCGTATTATCAAGCTGGGGGATACCGTACAGCTGCGTCGTGGTGATGATACGGCTACAGTCATGGTCAAGGGAGTGAGTGAGAGCCGCGGACCCGCGCCGATGGCACAACTGCTGTATGAAGAAACTGCGGAAAGCCTGGCAGCCCGGGTTGAACGCAAGGAGCAGGCAAAACTTCTAACCAGTGACGGATTTCAGGGCAAAGGGCGCCCAACTAAGCGCGACCGGCGTCAGCTGATGCGATTTGAAGGCAATTGACCGTTTGGATTGTTGAGTGGCGGTAGCGGATCGCCTTTTCAGTAGCGCCCATTTCAGCTAGCATTCGCAACATACTCGGGATCTGTACAGACATGATTCTCAGCCCTTGATGAATCGCCCTGCCGACACCATCTTTATGTATTGCCGACTAATCGGCACCCAATTTTCCAGTGAGGACACAATGAGTGAACACATCCACTATGTAACCGACGCAACATTCGAAGCCGAAGTGCTGCAATCCAGTACGCCGGTTCTGGTTGACTACTGGGCTGACTGGTGTGGTCCTTGCAAAATGATTGCGCCGATTCTGGATGAGGTTGCACAGGAGTACGCTGGTCGCCTGAAAGTCGCAAAGCTTAACATCGACGAAAACCAGGCAACACCACCAAAGTATGGCATTCGTGGTATCCCTACACTGATGATTTTCAAGAATGGCAATGTAGAAGCTACCAAAGTTGGTGCGTTAGCTAAATCGCAATTGACGGCGTTTATTGACAGCACTATTTAAACAAGCTATCTTCAGCTCAGAATAAATCGTTAATTGAGCAGTTCCGAATCCGGGACCACCAGTCCAAGAGACTTGCAATCCCGGATACCAGTTTTTCCTCGCATTCCTTAACCAGTTACCGATATTTCCCGCTAACCCTCCCTTTTTCCGTATTCACGGCGAAACCATGCATTTATCTGACCTGAAGCACTTGCACGTCTCGCAGCTCGTTGAAATGGCTATTGCCAACGAGATCGATGGCGCCAACCGCCTGCGTAAGCAGGATTTGATTTTTGCCTTGCTCAAGAATCAGGCCAAAAAAGGCGAAAGCATTTTTGGCGAAGGAACGCTCGAGGTGCTGCCTGACGGCTTCGGCTTCCTGCGTTCGCCTGATACCTCCTATTTGGCAGGGCCTGACGATATTTATGTCAGTCCTTCGCAGATTCGGCGATTCAATCTGCACACCGGAGACTCGATAGATGGTGAGATCCGTACGCCGAAAGAGGGGGAGCGTTATTTCGCACTGGTCAAGGTTGACAAAGTCAATGACGAGCCACCCGAGAACTCCAAACACAAAATCCTGTTTGAGAACCTGACGCCGCTATTTCCGACACAGCCACTCAAGCTTGAACGCCCGATTTTGGGGGAGGAAAACAACACTGGTCGTGTCATCGACATGATTGCGCCTATTGGTAAAGGCCAGCGTGCCTTACTGGTGGCGCCACCCAAGTCGGGCAAGACGGTAATGTTGCAGCATATTGCACATTCCATTGCGCAAAATCATCCAGAAGTTTATTTGATTGTTCTTTTGATTGATGAGCGCCCGGAAGAAGTGACTGAGATGCAACGCTCTGTAAAGGGTGAGGTTGTCAGTTCTACTTTTGATGAGCCAGCTGCACGACATGTTCAGGTCGCCGAAATGGTGATCGAAAAAGCCAAGCGCTTGGTCGAGCATAAGAAGGATGTGGTCATTTTGCTGGATTCCATCACTCGACTGGCGCGCGCCTATAACACGGTTGTGCCGGCATCCGGCAAAGTGTTGACCGGTGGTGTGGACGCGAATGCATTGCAGCGGCCAAAGCGTTTCTTTGGCGCTGCTCGCAACATCGAAGAAGGCGGTTCGTTGACTATCATCGCCACAGCGTTGATTGATACCGGTTCTCGCATGGATGATGTGATCTATGAAGAGTTCAAGGGGACCGGCAATATGGAGATCCACTTGGATCGTCGAATGGCAGAAAAGCGAATCTATCCTGCCATCAACGTCAATCGTTCTGGTACTCGCCGTGAAGAATTGCTAATTCCACAGGATCAACTCCAGAAAATCTGGATACTGCGTAAATTGTTGTATCCGATGGATGATCTGGAGGCGATGGAGTTTCTGCAAGACAAGATCAGAGGGACGAAGAATAACGGCGACTTTTTTGACTCCATGCGTCGCTGATCTGTAGCGCATCTTTCTCGCACAAGCTTGTTTCGACAGCCTTTTGCGGTTAATGCTTGCCAAACATAGATGTGTCGCGGATAATGCCGCGTTTTAAAGTAGCCTAGGCAAAACCCCTGGGCCCGATACCGAGGACTGAATTATGAAACAAGGCATCCACCCCGAATATGCTGAAATTACAGTTACCTGCTCTTGTGGTAACGTATTTCAAACTGCTTCGACCATGAAAAAGAATCTGCACGTGGAAGTATGTTCCGAGTGTCACCCGTTCTACACTGGTAAGCAGAAGATTGTTGATACCGCAGGTCGTATCGATAAGTTCAAGCAAAAGTACAGCATGCTGGGCCGCAAGTAATCGCGTTTCCGCATCCTGCAAAAAGGCAGCTTTGGCTGCCTTTTTGCATTCTACAGCCCGTTTGTGCAGCTTGTGGACTGCTATAATCGCGCCAAATCAAAGTTGACAACCACATGCTGACCTACACTCCAACTGCCAACACGCTATCACCTAAAACTGATGAACGTCCATGGGCGCTGTTTCTATTGTGCCTTATATGGCTTGCACCTGGCATTCTTGGACACCATCCATGGAAACCCGATGAGCCGCATACCATCGGGATCATTCATGCCATGCAGAGTCAAGGGCAGTGGCTGGTCCCGCATTTGGCGGGTATGCCTGCCTGGCAAGATGGCCCGTTGTATTTTCAACTGGTGGCCATTCTGTCATCGCGGTTGAGTGATCTGATGCCGATGCATGATGTGGCCAGGTTGTTGTCTGCTATTTTCGTGGCATTGGCACTGACTTTTTGTGGGGGGATTGGCCGCGAATTAGTTGGGCGCCGATATGGCCGTGTCGTCGTGATTCTGATGATTGGTTGCCTGGGGTTGATTGTTCTGGGGCATACTGCCATTTCCGGTGCTGCGACGATGGCAGGTTACTCCGCAGCATTCTATGGCATGGTGCTATTCAAACGTATCCCGGTTTTTGCTGGTTTATCGTTGGGCGTAGGTATTGTCTTGGCGACGAATACGTCGTCGTTTTACGACGCCATGGTGATCCTGCTTATTGCCTTGGGTTTACCCGCATTATTTGGTTACTGGCGTGATACTTTGTATGCCAAAACGGGGGGCATTGCTGCCATTGTGGCACTACCTGGTTTGCTGGTATGGCCTGTCATGCTCTACGATCAAAATCCAGATTTATTTGCTGCATGGTGGCATGGCAACGCCTTGGCGAGATTGCATGGATGGATTGTCGATGTGCAATCGAGCGATTTCAGTTTTTATATACGGACTTTGCCTTGGTTTACGTGGCCAGCCTTGCCCATCGCCATATGGGCAGTATGGGATGGGCGATTGACAGGATATCAGCGGCCTGCTGTGCAGTTTTCACTGCTGGCGGTGACTATCATGTCCTTGGGATTACTGACATCACCACTGGTTCAGGACGACTATCTACTGCCGTTGTTGATGCCGATCTGTGTATTGGCCTCAACGGCCGTTGACCGACTACGACGTGGTGCGGCGGCGGCGTTGAACTGGTTTGGTGTGATGACTTTTGGTATGTTGGGTCTATATATCTGGTTGGGTTGGACTGCCTATATGACAGGTATTCCACCTCAGCTTGCGCGTCGTGCAGATAAGGTGATTCCAGGTTTCATTCAAGCATTTTCGATTTGGGATCTACTGATTGGTTTGTTGTTGACCTTTGCATGGGTCTGGGCGGTTTCCAGACGTCGCCAGATGGGTCGCCAGGCGTTGAGTAGCTGGGCGAGTGGGGTGGCATTTTGCTGGAGTCTGCTGATGTTGCTGTGGTTGCCTGGGATCGATTGGGTGAAGGGATATCAGCAACCGGTGGCGGTGTTGAAAAAGGCATTGCCTGTTAAATATCAATGTATTGCAGCGGCGGGTATGTCTGCGGATGTTGCCAGTCTGTTCGATTATCATGGAGGACTGGGTTTGAAGCTGAACCCTGACAAACCCTGCGACTTGTTACTGGTAATGGGCACTCGGGAAGAGGTCCTGCCTGCCGGGAACTGGCGTAAATTGTGGGAGGGCGCTCGCCCTGGTGACAACCGTGAGCGTTTCAGGCTGTATCAACAGTTTGACCCGCCAAGTATTCGTTTATGATCCGTTGTGATACCACTGCTTTGATTCTGGCTGGGGGTCGTGCCCAACGAATGGCGGGGAGAGACAAAGGCTTGGTTGAGCTGAACGGTGTGCCGCTGGTTCAATGGGTGGTAGCTGCGATTCGACAGCAAGTCGGTGACATTCTGATCAGCGCAAACCGTTCTCTTGACCACTATCAAGCGCTGGGCTTTCAGGTTGTACAAGACCTGCAAACAGATTTTCCGGGGCCATTGGCTGGCGTACTGGCTGGTTTTGATGTGTTGACTACAGGAGAATTACTGGTTGTACCGTGTGATGTGCCATTGCTGCCACGTGATTTGGTCATGCACATGCGAGCCAAGTTGGTGGGGCAGGTTGAACTAGTGATCGCAGCCGATCCTCATCGCATTCATCCCGCCATTTTCCTTTGTCGAGCTTCGGTCAGAGATAGTCTGCGTGAATTCGTCTCTACCGGTAGGCGTCAGGTGCGTGCCTGGCAGTCCGAATTAAACACCAATGTGTGTTATTTTGATGACCCAGTGTGCTTTACCAACTTGAATGCAATGGATCAGGTGGATGCACTGGCAGCTTTGCTAAATGGACAGTAATTGGCATTGATGGCCGTTGACATTGCTTGCCATCACATCCACTTGCTCTAGAATGGCAAATACCCGGTGGGGGAGTTGTTCTTTGGTGGCTGTTTCGCAATAAACCAATGCCAGCATTGGCCCGCCATGACGACATCACTACCTAACGATTGCAACGCTGTAGCGCTCTGCTGGCGCATGCCACGGAACAGTGGCAAACAGGGTGGATGAAATGACCTGGGGCTGACTATCAAGGGCCTTTGCCGAAGGTTAAGATGGTGGATTCGTCTATGTTGTGGGGGCGGATCATTCGTTTCAAATACGCACTCAGGCTTCTTCTGGTGGGGATACTGCGTCTTCGTTGCCAGTTTTGGGGCTGGCTTGTAGCGTGAAAAAGAAGGTGGCGCCTTTGCCTGGTTCTGCCTCTGCCCAGATTTCTCCACGATGGCGATGAATGATGCGTTGCGCTGTGGCTAAACCGACGCCAATCCCTTCGAACTCCTGAACCGTGTGCAGGCGCTGGAAAGCACCAAACAGCTTGCCAGCCAATGCCATGTCAAACCCAACCCCATTATCCCTGACGAAGTAAACACGGCGCCCCTCAGCATCTTTGACGCCGAACTCGATGCTGGGTTGCTCCGCTTTGCTGGTGAACTTCCACGCATTCGACAGCAGGTTGTACATGGCAGAGCGCAACAACTTGCCGTCTGCATGTACATAGATTTCCGGCGCAATGGCGATCTCCACTTTGCGATCCGGCTCGTTTGCCTGTAGTTCTTCCAGAATGGACTGCATCAGTAAACTCAGGCTCAACATTTCCAGATGCATCTCACTGCGTGCCAATCGTGCCAGATTCAACAGCGTATCAATCAACTCCCCCATCCGTTGAGTAGCACGACGCATTCGATGTACATAGTCACGGCCCTGTTCGTCCAGCTTGTCACCATAGTCTTCAAGCAGGGCTTGGCCAAATCCATCTACAGTCCGCAGTGGCGCCCGTAAGTCGTGTGATACGGAATAGCTGAATGCTTGCAGCTCATTGTTGGCAGACGCTAATGCGGCTGTACGAGCTTCAACCAGTTCCTCCAGGTGTTCTCGATAATGCACCAATTGTTCTTCAACCTTCTTGCGGGCGCCAATATCGATTAAATAACCCTGCAGATATTTCTCGCCACTCTTATCTGTCAACACCGAGGCAACTAGCGATACCCAGACATTATGTCCATCTGCGGCCAGCAACCGGCACTCAAATTCTCTGTCACTTTGTTCTGGCGAGGTTTCGCCGAAAATTTGATAGGCGAAATGACGATCATCAGGATGCAGATAACTGGTCAGGAAGCCTTCCTGATACCACATTGATAATGGATACCCCAAAAGAGACTCGGCTTGTGGCCCAACATAGCTGAAGCGCCAAGAGCCAGATTGTGCCTCCCACGGGATGACCTTTGTCGATTCGACCAGTCGGCGATAGCGTTCTTCACTTATCCGCAATTGGTTTTCAACCTGCTTGCGAACCATGATGTCAGCTTCCAGCGCCTGATTCTTACTTTCCAATTCGGTAAACAGGGTTTGCAGCGATTGGCGAGTGGTTTCCAAGCTGCGCCCCAAGGCGCCAAACTCATCCTTCCGTTCCCATATGAATGGTTGTTCCAGCTCACGCTGTGCCAATTTACGTGAGTCGGTCATCAGTCGTCGCAATGGCTCCAGTACTCGTAATTGCATCAAGATCAGTATCAGTGCAAGGCTGACCAGCAATTGGCCCGCCACTGTCAGCAGGAACTTGTTGCGATCATCGCGTAGTGCGGCCTCAAGCTGACCGCTGTCAACTTCGACAGTGACGACACCAATCTCACTGCCTTGATAGACCACGGTTTTACGCAAGGGGGGGATCAAAATCTGGCCACGCCGCCGTTCCGGACGCTCTGCTTGCAGGAACGTGCCTAGGGCCGGATCGGTGACCAGTACCCTGACTACACGCTCATCATCCATGATCGAATTGAGTAGTGGCATGCCGGCATCAGCGCTCAGGTTCCAAAGCGGCTCCTGCATGCCGAGTACCAGGATCTCAGTCAGCCGGGCATGATCTTTCTTCAACTGCTCGATCAACGCAGTGCGCTGCCCTTGCAAGGTGATGAAGCTGATGATTGCAGACGGGATCAGAAGCCCGACGATAACAGCCAAGACAATGGCACGTCGCACCGTCATACTCATGTTTTGTCTCACTCCCCGGAAGCCAAACGACGGGCTTTCTCTATCCGTTTTTACAGACAGGCGACCTACATGACCTGCAACCGGTTGGGTTGCACATGTGATGCCGACCCTGAGCACATTATAGACATCGAATACAACAAATCATGGGCGAACGCGATTCGATTGGCGCCATCTGTGGGTGGAGACCGTGCCATGACTTGTCCATTTGCTTGACATAGTAAGCTGGTCTGGGGTTGGTACGCTATACCCAAAGCGCTTCAAATCGAGTTCTGGCGCCAATTTCATGAAAAACATGGGCTGACGGGCTGATTGTTGACCTTGCATTGCGGATTGAGGAGTACTACAACTACGCTCGGGCCTATTCCGTGTTGTCACGGGCGGTAAGACACTTAGGTCGCCCAGACCGGCTAAGCATTGATCTGCGTGATGACTGCCGGATGTAATGATCTACAAATTGAGGGTTTGACCCGATAGGGTTAGACCGGATTACAACGCACGCCAATCGGCCTTGATAATCAAATCAGGCCGACTGATTTGAAGCGGTAGTCGCAGCTTTCTCAAGAAACCAACGACATTCAGGAGAGACAAAACATGGCACAGAAAATTGCACTCGTCACCGGCGGTATGGGCGGTATCGGGACGGCGATCTGCAAACGACTGGCGAAGGCAGGCTATCAAGTGGCAACCACTTACTCTACTCCCGGCAAGCATGAGGGTTGGTTGCAGGACATGAAGGCTGAAGGTTTTGATGTATTTGCTGTGCAGTGCGACGTGACCAGTTTTGAATCTTGCCAGGCAGCTGTCGCACAAATCCGCGAGGTGCTAGGCCCTGTTAGCGTATTGGTCAACAATGCAGGTATTACTAAAGATGGTCGCTTCCAGAAAATGGACAAATCAGCCTGGGATGCAGTGATGGCCACCAACCTTGATAGTTTGTTCAATGTTACCAAGCAGGTCATCGATGATATGTGCGAACAAGGGTTTGGCCGAATCATCAACGTTTCGTCCATTAACGGGCAGAAAGGTCAGTTTGGCCAAAGTAATTATTCTGCTGCCAAAGCTGGTATGCATGGGTTTACCATGGCATTGGCACAGGAGGTGGCAAAAAAAGGCGTAACCGTCAACACCATTTCCCCTGGTTACATCGCGACGGAAATGGTTATGGCGGTTAAAGAGGAAATCCGGAATCAGATTATTGCCGGCATACCTGTCGGACGTTTGGGTAAACCAGAGGAAGTTGCTGCATTGATCAACTTCCTTGCTTCCGATGATGCAGCTTTCCTGACGGGCGCTAATATTGCGATGAATGGTGGCCAGCACATGTGCTGATTGTGGTTCCCATATCAAAAAACAACGCCCACCAAATCAGGTGGGCGTTGTTTTTGTACTATCCGTCAGATTTATGCCAGTTTGGTAAACAACTGCATGAATGTCATCATTTCAGGCAGATTGGTGATCTTGATCTTGCCCATCATGAATGCCATTTCTGGGCGCAGTTTGCCTAATTCGATATCTAGATAATCGCTGGCAGTCGCAGTGACTTTGCATTTTGCTTCGCCATTCAAGCCGGTTTCAACCTTACACACACCATCAACAACCGAAACGGTGTACAGACCACCACCGTCACCAGTCAGTTCAAAGTGAAAAACGCTGGACTTTCCGGCCGCATCTGCTGCCTTCAGACGCGCGGGTAAGCCTTGGAACAGTTCCTGGATATTGGACGGCAGTGACATACGACTCTCCTTCAAATAGCGGGTGACATGGGGTGCAGGGTGCGCCCCATTAAATTCAAACAAGTGTTTGATTGAATCAAATCATAGCCAAGCCTGCATGCCCCTGCAAGTGGTTCAACCAATTATTTCACGGCATCACTGCGAAACGGTTGCCGGTCGTTGAGATCATCGAGATAGATCGCAATTCCGTCTCGTTCTTGTTGTAGAAAATCAGCTACGGCATGGTTGAACTGTGGGCGCTTCAGCCAATGAAAAGAGCGGGTAGTCACAGGTAATAGACCGCGTGCCAATTTGTGCTCTCCTTGCGTCCCACCTTCAAAACGTGCCAGTTGTTGTCGAATACAGAAGGCGATCGGTTGGTAATAACACAGTTCGAAGTGTAGACAAGGGACATACTCCATTGCCCCCCAGTAGCGACCGAACAAAACATCTTGACCTCGCAGGCACCAAGATGAGGCAATCCGCTGCTGATGTCGATATGCAACAAACATGACAGATTGCGATGGCATGCTGTCATGGATGGATTCGAAGAATTTGTGACCAAGATAAGGGGCAGAACGGTGCATGTGATAAGTATGGGTGTAACAGCGATGGAAAAATGCCCAATCGGCAGTGCTGATATCCTCGCCTTGCAGGCATTCAATGTAGTCGATGTCAGCAAGTGCTCTTTTACGATCCTGATGAATCTTTTTGCGTTTGTCGTGCGACATGCAGGCAAGAAAATCATCAAAATCGGCATAAGCACGGTTGTGCCAGTGGAATTGAATGCCATCCCGTTGCAGCCCTTGGTAGTGCTGGCATATTGGCGAGGCATAGTCATCTGGAAACAGCACATGTAGTGATGATAGCTGCTCATCCTCCTCCAGCAGCTTCAATGCTGTTTCCAGTAAATGCTGTCGATCTACTTGTGTCGTTGCGAGCAAACGAGGCCCTGCAATTGGGGTAAATGGTATGGCCGACAGTAGCTTGGGGTAGTAATGTAGGCCGTGGCGTTCATAGGCATCGGCCCATGCCCAGTCAAACACATACTCCCCATAACTGTGCGTCTTGATGTAAAGCGGCATTGCCCCTACCAGTATGCCAGACCGCCATAGGCTTGGATAAACAGGGTGCCAACCTGTATCGGGAGAGGCTGCACCGGATTTGTGCATAGCCTGTAGAAACGCATGGCACAATGCTGGATGTGATCCGACCAAGGTGTCCCACTGGTCGGCGGTAACATCGTTCAAGGACTCGAGAATGCGTACTTCTGTATTGTTGGACATGGTGGGGCGCTGCTTTCGGCATGAAATTTGCTGTGAGCGTGGCTGACAAGCCCGTCAAATATGTACGTTCGCGTAAAACCACTCGCGGACTTGCCTTCCGGCGATATAATCGCGGTATATCGAGCACACGACAACTATATGAAATTCGCCATTGCCCAATTCAATCCTACTGTTGGCGATTTGGCTGGTAATGCTGCCAAGATCGTCGAATATGTGCGTAAAGCACGTGACTTGGGAGCAGACCTGCTTCTGACGCCTGAGTTCGCGTTATGTGGGTATCCTCCTGAGGATTTACTGCTGCGTCCGGCTTTTTACACCGATTGTGCCTCACAACTGGCTCGCCTAGCGGTGGAAGTACAAGGTATTGCCTTGGTTGTCAGCTATCCCTTACAGGAAAAGGGTAAACGCTACAACGCGGCTTCAATCATTCGTAATGGCAAGATCATCGCTACATATCGCAAGATCTCATTGCCGAATGATGAAGTATTCGACGAAAAACGCTATTTTGAGGCCGGAGGTGCGCCATGCGTGGTGGAAATTGCTGGTGTGCGAGTTGGTATCAACATCTGTGAAGATATCTGGCAAGCGCAGGCTGCAGCCCTGGCTAAATCTGCGGGTGCCGAAGTGATTGTGGTGCCGAATGCGTCTCCATTTCACATTGATAAGCAGAAGGTACGTTTTGACGTGGTTAAATCCCGTGTTGAGCAAACTGGCTTGCCCATCGCATATGCCAATTTGACCGGCGGGCAGGATGAACTGGTGTTTGATGGTCAGTCTTTCCTGGTGAATCGCAAGGGTGACGTAGTTGCACAGTTACCGCTATTTGATGATGCCATTGGTGTCTATGAATTCAAGAACGGAGACTGGGTGCCCGGTGAGGTTCCGGTTACACCATCGATAGAAGCGCAGGTTTATAAAGCCCTGACTATTGGCGTCCGCGATTACATCGGGAAGAATGGCTTCCCAGGAGCATTGCTAGGCTTGTCGGGTGGGATTGACTCTGCGTTGACACTGGCGGTAGCCGTTGACGCATTAGGTGCCGACAAAGTACATGCAGTCATGATGCCGTCACAATATACCGCCGGCATCAGTGTGGATGATTCCCGGGAAATGGTTGGGTTGCTCGACGTGAAATACAGTGAAATACCTATCCGGCCAGTATTCGATGCTTTCCGGTCATCCTTGTCTGGCGAGTTTGCTGGACTGCCGGAAGATACCACGGAAGAAAATATCCAAGCGCGAGTACGAGGTACCATGTTGATGGCACTATCGAACAAGACTGGCTGCTTGGTATTGACCACAGGCAATAAATCCGAGATGGCTGTGGGCTATGCTACCTTATATGGCGACATGGCAGGGGGCTTTGCTGTGTTGAAGGATGTGGCCAAAACCCTAGTCTACCGTCTGGCAGCATATCGCAACACAATCACCCGCGTGATTCCTGAGCGAATTATCACGCGTGCGCCTAGTGCCGAATTGCGGGATAACCAGACGGATCAGGACTCATTACCGCCCTATGACATACTGGATGGCATCATGCAGGCCTATGTCGAACGTAATCTCAGCCCGCAGGAAATCATTGCCCAAGGCTATCCCGGTGAGGACGTGAAACGTGTTATCCGCCTGATAAAAATCAACGAATACAAGCGTCGTCAGGCTCCGGTTGGTGTGCGTATCACCGCACGTGGCTATGGCAAGGATTGGCGCTACCCCATTACCAATCGTTATTCTTCGGGGATGTAAGTATGACGGATGCCGAGACGGAGCAAACTGACGTAGATAATCGGCCAGTTACGCCACCGGCACCGGCCATTCCTGACAGTTGGCATTACTATGGTACATGGTGCGGTTACTGTGAATTTTGTGGTGAGTATTTTACGATTACACTGACACCACAACATGATCACGCGCGTTGCCCATATTGCTTTACCGAAAATGACCGCAATAAGTTCTGGCCACAATGGTTAGGAATCTAGTCTGCTGATGTGGGGCTGATGCGTCAACACAATATCAATCAACAGGGAGAGTCTGGATGAAGAAGATTGAAGCGGTGATCAAGCCGTTCAAGCTCGATGAAGTACGTGAAGCGTTGCATGAAATTGGCATTACTGGGCTTACGGTTACAGAGGTCAAAGGTTTTGGTCGGCAAAAGGGTCATACCGAGCTGTATCGTGGGGCTGAATACGTTGTCGATTTTTTGCCTAAGGTCAAGATTGAAGTCATTTTGGCAGATGTTCAGGTAGAACCTGCAATTGACGCTATCATTAAAGCGGCTCGTACTGGCAAGATTGGTGATGGTAAGATTTTCGTGACTTCTGTCGAGCAGGTGGTGCGTATTCGTACCGGTGAAACGAACGAACAGGCAATCTGATTTACATGGGTTGATGCAGATAACAGGGCTGTGAAATGCGCGGCATCAGGCAGCACAGATTGGATTTTTTATGTCGATAGCATGATTGGTGGTGTCGACGTGATTGAGTACCTCTTGTATGCCATTATTGCATATTAGGTAATTTTTCTTTATAATTAAAAAGTTGCTTGTTGTTGCGAGTGGCAAAGCGCCATGTCATGGTGGTATGGTGGGCCGGAACGAGCTTGTGTACAGACTGTTGTCGCTCGTGGCCGGTGGTTGACTCAATGAAATATGGCAAGGGTTGCAACCGCCCGCGTACAGCTAAACACCGCAAGGTGTGACGCCGAAATTGAAAGGAGCGAATCATGGGCTGGATCCTGTATTTGTTCAAACGTTGAACGAATCGGCTGAGAGCCGTGTCGCGAGCCGCGAGGGTTTTCCCCGCGGCTTTTTTTATTTTACGGTTTTAGCTACTTGATCAGGCGGGCTGGTAAATTGATCAGGACAGATGTCCCTTGAGGTAATGCTTCCGCCCATTGTTTTGGCATGGGTGTTCGAGATAGCTGATCCCATTCGTGAAGCTACTATGGTGTGGTTGATTCGTTCTCATCAACGTCCAACCTGCTGACGTTTGTTACTACAGCCACCCAGCCTTTTTGAATCGCCGCCAAAGTATCACGTCCAATACAATCATCAATCCAAGCGCCATCGGGTAGCCTAGCATCCACTTCAGTTCAGGCATGGCTTCAAAGTTCATACCATAAATGCCAGCAATCATGGTTGGTACCGCAAATAAGGCGCCCCATGCTGCCAATTTCTTGGTGATAGCGGAATCATCCAAGGAGATCAGAGATAGGTTGACTTGAATGGCCGTATTGAGCATGTCTCGAATGCTTTCGATACTTTTGACTATACGAGCCAGATGATCATAAATATCGCGATAGTACTCACCCATGCCGACACAAATTCCTGGTACCCGACCGCCGTAGAGCTTGCTGATGGCCTCCAGCAATGGCAATGCAGCATGCTGGACTACCATCAGGTTCCGTTTCAGATCATAGAGTTCTTCAATATTGGTTCTTGCTGACGCAGATCGTTCGAAAATTCGATTCTCTATGGCGTCAAGCTCTCGGGCCAGCCAGTCGATGACTGGGAAGTAGCGATCCACTACGGCATCCATCAAGGCATACAAAACAAATCCGGATCCATGCGTCAACAAGTGAGGTTCGCTTTCGCAACGTTGTCGAACATTCAGAAATCCCACTGTGCTGCGGCTGCGCATCGATAAAATGAAGTTGCGACCAACAAAGATATTGATTTCACCAACCCGCAATAAATCGTCTTCATCAACCTCCAGCATGTGCAATACACAAAATAAGGTGTCACCATATTCTTCGATTTTGGGGCGTTGATGGCCATGTTTAGCATCTTCTACAGCCAATTCGTGTAGGCCGAATTCCTCTCCCATTTTGTCGATTTCCTGATCGGTCGGGTTTTTCAGGGCAACCCAAAGAAACTGATCCGGCAATTTCAGATGTTCACTGATATCTTCAACGGTTACGTCAGTCAGTTTGCTGCCATTTTGGTAGGCAGCACAATTGATAAGCATGGTGGTATCCGAAACGGAGACTGGTTGGTGATCGGAGCGTGATGGCGGTCAGTAATCACGGATTATTGCTATCTACCCCGTTTTTCACTCATTCTAGCGCTTTGCAGTCCGTGTCGTGAAATGCCTTGAATGCAGCAGAATAGATCTGATGGTGTAAAGAACGACTAAGAAAAGTTCATTGGCTTCATGGTAGGCATTGTTTTGCTACCATAGGGATGAAGCTTGGAAGTGATTCGGGGTCAGGCAGAGCCGAGAGTCCGGCCGCTGGCTCCTTCAAGCGGTTGACCGTCAGGCCCGTAAATGTTTTGATTGCCTTCCTGGCCACGAAGAATGTTCAATGCTTCACGGTTATGTTGTAAGCGCTGATTGATGATCTTTCCGTTGAGCTGATTCAGTGTAGATGCCTGTTTTGCCTGATCTGTCAGGTTTGACCATAGAACTGCAATATCGGGATGCAAGGCCAGTAGCTTCGCTCGTGCCTCAGACTCGACAGGCAGCCATTTGGCACGCTCCATGGCCTGTTGATCAAGTCGATTGATCAATGCATCTTTTTTTTGTGTGATTTCGGGAAGTGCAGCGGTGTTGCCGTCCAACAACAACCGATTTTCATCTCGAAGCAACGCCAATAAAGCTTCAAAGCCGACCAATTCAGCTTGTAGTGCGGACAGCTTGGCTGCGTGATTCATTGCTGCTGACTTACTCGTCACGTTTCGCCAGCAACTCTTTTACACTGGCAACCAGCTTGTCGGCAATTGCATCGGTATTGATTTTAAAACGCCCTTCAGAAATGGCCTGGCGAATTTCGGCGACACGTGCAGTATCGACTGTAGGTTGCTTGCTCAATGAGCTTTCCAGCGCTTGCATACGAAGGGATGTGGAAGTCAGTTCGACATTGTCAGCTTTGGCCTTGCTGCCTGCCTCGGATGTATCGGTTTTGCTGTCAGACCCCGTGGGCAAGCGGGTGACGCCAGGCTTGACCCCTGAAGGTGTGATCGGCTTGCCTGAGTTATCGACTTTCAAGATATTACTCCACAGAGAGTGATTGGCTACCCGTCATTGCGGGTACCACTTTACTATCACTGATATCGGCACGCACCATCATAACTTTAGCAATGGATCACCAACATGCTGATTTGAGTGTTGCACAAAGCGACTGAGATGAGCAACCCATAAGCATGATAACAAGGGATGTAATTTGGCTTGCTACATCAGGGTATAACGGAAACCACGCCAGTATCGGTCACTACACCTGTTACCACTTGGCCATTTGAAGTCCTGATCGATATTGATTGCCCAATTGCAGCTTGTCCCAGTGCTTTCCCTTCGCCAGAGACCTGAAAACCGTCACCATTCACCAGAATACGTACCGATTGACCTGGTAAAACGGCGGCCGGGGCGCGTAGCATCTCGGCGCGAATCGGGACACCACTACCTATTCCAGCAATTGGTATCCGGCCGATTGCTTGATCAAGCATATTCAGAGGTGGCGCGGGTAAGCGTCCAACTTCCATCCGTTGAAGCTGGAGGTCATCGGCCCGAATTAACTGCCCTGCTCGCAGTGGATGCTTGGTTACTACGGCATCCCCAAACTGTTCAATATCCAACGTAACGTTGATACTCCAACCGGCATTTGGGCATCGAATACCGACAACCGTACGGCCGACTAACTTGGTATTCGGGATTGAGAAGGGTTCCAGTTTATCGCAGGCAGGCAATGACAAATTCGCATCCAGTTTACGTGCGGTAACGGTGACATCTGTTCCGGTAAGTTGACTGCGGGCAAACTGCTCGGCGGTACGTACCAACTGATTGAGATCCTGCCGATTGGTCGCCTGGCTGGTTGAATAAGCTAGTACCAAGCTGGCGTAGCAGAGCAGGGAGGGGATGCGTATCATAAATTGAACCGACTTTGATCTCTTCAAGAATATCTAGCAAGTTGTCGATCATGCCAGGGTGTCAACAGGACGCAGCTGACCAAGCTGCCGAGCCAGGCACAGAACATGTCGGACTGGGTGTCCCAGATATCACCTTGGGTGCCAAGAAATTCGTCCGCCCCTTGACCAAGTGCCAGGGCTGCAGCCCATTCAAGTAACTCGTACCAAGCACTGACTGCCATGGCGACGCAGATGGCCAAAAAACCGGCCATTTTGCGGCCATTAACGTGCTTGCCGCGCAATAGGATTTCCCGTGCCAGCAGAGCTGGGATTAACCCTTGGGCAAAGTGGCCGAGCTTGTCATAGGGGTTGCGTGATAGTGACAGCCAATCCTGCACCCAAAAGCCGGCGGGAACACGGGCATAGGAGTAGACGCCGCCTATGATCAGAATCACCGCATGCAAAAAGATCAGTGTATACAACATAGGTGTCAGTGGAAAACGTTGATAGGTTGCCGTCAACAGGGGCAGGGCGATGATGACAGGGGCAATTTCCATCAACCAGGTTGGGCGGTCATAGGGCTGGATGCCAGAGGCAGCCAACAACACCAGCAAAAACACACCGGCGACAAGCAAAGAGCGGGGTGTAGTCATGATCATATTGGGTCATAAGTATAGGATTGGATCGGCGTCCTGTTCACAATCTCGGTGACACGCGATGCAGCGAAAAAACGGCGTTTACATAGGGTGAATGAAGCGTTTGAACTGCATATGCATGCTGATCGGGCGTTTGCCACAAGATCGTGTACAGGTTTGTAGATGGGCACGGGGGCTTTCACACCAGTCAATCCTTGTGTCAGATTAGGTTGCTTCAATGTTTGGTTTGTGAATGCAGGCCGCGGTGTGGCAGATCAATGAATTCGGGGTGATCCGTGATCAGGCCGTGTAGCCCAAAATGGGCACAGAGTTCATGTTCATCCTGAGTGTGGGCACCATAGACTACGTTCTTGAAGCCAATGCTGTTGGCCATTTCCAACTGCTGTACGTCGACAATTTCAAAGTCCCAGACGATAGTGCGCAATCTGGGCTCTGGCAGGGCTGCATGCGCCAAGCTGTTGATCGAGACGGGACGATGCGCAACCAGCATGCCGCAATCTACTGATAATTCATGTGCACAGGCCTGCACAATGTCATGCCGGAACGAGGTCACCAATAAGCGACGATTGTGTTGATAGCGTTTCAGTACCGCGATGCTGTCGGCTTGCGCAGCCACTACCTTGATCTCAATGTTCCATAATGCGCTTGGAAAGGCATCCAATGCTTCCTCCAGTGTGGGTACTGGATAGCCTACTGCACTCTGTAATTCGGCTCGGGTCAGTTCGGCAACGGCGATACCATTGCCGAGCACACGGTTGTGAAACAGAACGAGATGTTGGTCACGAGTTAATCGCACATCCGTTTCGATACCTTCAAAACCCAGAGTCAGCGCCGAGGCAAATGCCTCCATGGTGTTTTCTGGAAGGTTGGTATGGTGACCGCGATGGGCAAGCAAGTGCATGATATCGGCTCCGAAACATCAGCAAGATCAATTTCTGCCACCTATCAGGGCTTGGTGGACGCAAGGCAGTTAGGGGCTGATGTTATTTGCGAGTATTGAGATAAATTCCACCAAAGATCAAAGCGATTCCGGCTGCATGGTAGGCGTGTAGTGCCTCGTTCAAAAACAACATGGCCAATACTGACCCAAATGCTGGCATCAGGTGAATGAATGCGCCTGCCCTGGCCGGACCCACATCGGCTACGCCCCGGTTATAGAACAAATAAGCCAATACCGATGGAAAAATACCGACATAAAGAAAGGTCAGGATATTGGGCAGGTTGATTGCGGTGTAATGTTGCTGCACAGCAATTTCATAGGCAAAGGGGACCGCTAGCACCGTCCAGCCCACGGTCACCAAGGCCATCAATAAGCCCAGTCGATCAAGGGTTGGTGGGAGCCCACGCAACAGCACGGTATAAATGGCCCAGCAGACCACTGCACAAAATACGAGTAAGTCGCCGCGGTTGATCGACAATGCAGCAAGGGTTTGCCAGTCAGCCTGGCTGATGATCAGTATTACGCCGCAGAACGAGCAGAAGATGCCGGCGATTGATCCGCGTGACAAAGCCTGGCGCTGGAACACCCAGCCAATCAGCGCGATCAGGACGGGAATAAATGAATTCAGCAATACCGCATTCATGGCAGTGGTGTGCTGGAGCCCGGCGTAGACAAAGCTGTTGAATCCTGCGACACCCAGCACGCCCAACAGTACGATACGTCGCCAGTGTTGTCGCAGCATTTGCCGTTGTGCCCATGCTCGTGGCCCAACCCAAGGTAACAGGATCAGCAAGGCAATGGTCCAGCGCATGAATGAAAGTGTCATCGGTGCAATAGCGGCATGTGTGGCACGGGCGATGACAAAGTTGCCGGACCAGAACAGCGAAGTCAGTACCAGCAAGCAGTACGATAAGGTATGACGGGTGGGCAAATTCAACTCCTGACAATATTCGGATGCATTCTAAGCCAAAATGACTACCAACATGGCCCACCTATGAAGTACTTGAATATCATGAGGGCAGGTTAACATTGTTATATTGGAAAGTAGGCGGACCAAATTCACGATGCATATTGCTCATTTTGTTCAGCAGTGGTTGAATCCACAGCCGACAGAGGCCCCAAACTCGCCGATTGGGTGGGTAGCTTCTACACTGAACATGCATGCAAACCATGACAGTATGTGGTTTGCCAACAACAGCTTGAATAACCAAGGATTGACACATGGCCGGAACGAGCCTTTTAGCCCTGATTGATGACATCGCCACCATTCTGGACGATGTGGCGGTGATGACCAAAGTTGCCGCCAAAAAGACGGCCGGTGTGCTGGGTGACGATTTGGCCCTGAATGCTCAGCAAGTGGCTGGTGTGGCTGCAGATCGCGAATTGCCTGTAGTGTGGGCCGTGGCCAAAGGGTCATTCCGCAACAAGCTGATTCTGGTACCGGCGGCGCTGTTGATCAGTAGCCTTGCGCCTTGGGCCGTCACACCATTGTTGATGATCGGTGGGGCCTATCTGTGCTTCGAAGGGTTTGAGAAGCTGGCACACAAGTTTTTGCATAGTGCACAGGAGGATGAGGCCGAACATGAAGCCCACTTGCAGGCGCTGGCGGACAGCGATGTGGATATGGTTGCGTTTGAGAAAGAAAAGATCCAAGGTGCAATCCGCACGGACTTTATCCTCTCTGCCGAGATTATCGTGATTGCCTTGGGCACAGTGGCTACCGCATCATTCGCCAACCAGGTTGCCGTACTGGCTGGCATCGGCATCTTGATGACGGTAGGGGTGTATGGCTTGGTCGCCGGCATCGTCAAACTGGATGACGCTGGTCTGTATCTGACCCGCAAGGCCGAACAAGGTGGTATTGCAAAATTGTGGGGTGGCCTGGGCAAATTGATGTTGGTGGGGGCGCCCTACCTGATGAAATTTCTGTCTGTGGCGGGCACTGTCGCCATGTTTATGGTCGGTGGCAGCATTCTGATACATGGTGTCCCTGGTTCGCACGATGTGATCCATGACATTGCTCATACAGTAGGTACCGTGCCAGGAATCGGCCCGGTACTAGAGGTGGTGACTCCCACATTGATCGACGCTGTGGCTGGTATTCTGGCTGGCGCAGTGTGCCTGATCGGGGTGACCATTGTGGGCAAGTTGATCAAGGCGGTGAAGCCTGTTAAGCACTGCTAACAGAACCGATCTGGTGGTGTTCACAAACTTGCCATACCTCCATGCGGCCTTCGTTTGCACGTAACCAGAACCGCTTCACTGAGTTTTGTCAGCGGGTCTAAAGCAGCATGATGTCGGTTAACGGATATGGGAAACAGGCAGTCTTGTGGCTGCCTGTTTTTTTCATCTTAAACCTTCAACAAATCTGTCCGACTGCCCAACCAGCGTGATAAATGTGCCTCTGCCACGGAGGGAGCCTGATCCAGTAGCTGTTCGGCCACCTCCTGGGCTGCTTCCAGCAAATGCAGATCCTTTTCCAGGTCCGCAAAGCGCAGCATGGGTGCACCAGACTGTCTCGCGCCGAGGAACTCGCCCGGGCCACGCAGATGCAAATCCTGCCGGGCAATTTCGAATCCATCGGTATTTTCGTAGATGACTTTCAGGCGCGCTTTGGCCGTGTCTGATAACGGGGTGGTATAAAGCAGGATGCAGGTACTCTCGACTGCACCCCGGCCAACGCGGCCACGTAGTTGGTGCAGCTGTGACAGGCCCATCCGTTCGGCGTGTTCGATCACCATCAAGCAGGCATTGGGGACATCGACGCCAACTTCGATCACGGTGGTGGCGACCAGAAGCTGCACATCGTTGATCTTGAAGGCAGCCATCACTTCCGCCTTTTCGCTGGCTTTCATGCGGCCATGCACCAAACCCACTTTCAATTCCGGCAATGATTCAACCAGAACCGTGTAGGTGTCCAGCGCCGTTTGCAACTGCAGTGCTTCCGACTCCTCAATCAATGGGCATACCCAATAGGCTTGACGGCCTTCCAGGCATTTCATGCGGACGCGTTCGATGATCTCGTCACGGCGCGCGTCGGATACCAGTTTGGTCACCACAGGGGTTCGTCCTGGTGGCAGCTCATCGATCACCGACACGTCCAGATCGGCGTAATAGCTCATCGACAAAGTACGTGGAATCGGTGTGGCGCTCATCATCAATTGATGTGGGCTGTGACCTTTCGAACGCAAGGCCAACCGCTGATGTACGCCAAATCGATGTTGTTCATCGACAATGGACAGCCCCAATTGCTGGAATTCGACCTGATCCTGGAACAGTGCATGGGTACCAATCGCCAGTTTGGCTTCACCACTGGCAACGCGCGCGAGTTGAGCAGTTTTTGCTGATTTACGTAGGCTGCCGGCCAGCCATGCTACTTCGATGCCCAGTGGTGCCAACCAGGTGGACAGCTTGAGATAGTGTTGTTCCGCCAGGATTTCCGTCGGGGCCATTAACGCAGCTTGGTAACCGGACTCAATGGCGTGAAGTGCTGCCAGGGCGGCCACGATGGTCTTGCCACTGCCTACATCACCTTGCAACAGGCGCTGCATTGGGTAAGGGCGAGTCAAGTCCAAGCCGATTTCGTTCACGACCCGTTGCTGGGCACCGGTCAGCCCAAATGGCAGACTGGTGAGCAACTGCTTGGCCAAATCGCCAGCACAGGCCAGTATCGGTGCAGATTTATCTCGCCGTGCCCGATAGGCAGTGCGCATGGAAAGCTGTTGCGCCAACAGTTCGTCAAATTTCAAACGTTGCCAGGCTGGGTGTTCGCGCTCGGTCAGGGCGCGTTGCGCGACATCTGGCGGTGGGTTATGCAATAACCGTACCGAACCGTCGAACGCAGGCAAATTCAGCGTATCAAGTACCGTGGCGGGGAGCGTATCCGCGAGTGGTTTATCACCCATGGCGGTGGCAATCAGTTTGCGCAGCGCGGGTTGAGCCAGGCCGGCCGTGGTCGGGTATACGGGGGTCAGCGATTCTGCCAGGCTGGCACCATCCTTCACTACGCGAGTTTTGGGATGCACCATTTCGTCGCCAAAAAAACCATGACGGATTTCGCCCAGCAATCGAACCCGGTTGCCTATGGCGAATTGTTTGACTTGGCTGGGATAAAAATTCAGAAAGCGCACATGCAGTACGGCACCTTCATCTTTCACCTGGCAAACCAACTGCCGGCGTGGTCGGTAGGTAACCTCGTTATGGGTGACTTCACCTTCGACCAGAACGGTTTCACCAACCGGGGCATCAGCAATTGGATAAAGATGTGTTTCGTCTTCATATCGCAATGGTAGATGCAGAATCAGATCGAAACGGCGTTGTATGCCCAGTTTGGCCAGTCGTTGCAAAACGGCGGTTGGGGCACTGGGCAGGTCAGATGGGGGGCGTTGAGCATTCACATCGGCAATGGTGCCGAAATGAGGCCGCGCAATCAAGCTGTAGGCGGGGCGGCTTGGGCTTTGCGCTGTATTTGATCACGTAAGGCACGGATATCTGTAATCAATTGGTCAACCGTTTCTTGTTCGAAGTGTTGTGCTACCAGCATCTCGACACACTTTTCAGCGTGGTTCAGTCGCACTATGTCATCTGTGTTGGTTTTTGCGCTACGCAGGCAGGCATTGGCCGCGGCCAACAACAGGCGGGCATTCCAAGTGGCAATGGCATTGGCGTGGAGATGATCGGCTGCTTCGTCGAGCTTGTGTTGTACCACCAGCATGGCGCCTTGATTGGCCAACTGGTTGATCTCTTGTGAGATGAATTGCACGACACCGGTCAGCTCTTTCGATTGCTTGACAGCGATTTCCATTTTTTCGGTTGCGGCACGGGTCACGGCAAAGCGCTTGACGACAAAATTGGCCCAATCCAATACTGCCGTTTCGCCCGAGGCCATACGTGCACAGACGGATAGGAAATCCACCGCCAGTTCGAAAGTCAGCTCTGGTGTCAGTACATTGTTGCCGATCTCCTTCAAGGCATATACGGCCTGGTCAGGCTTGCCGATGGCCCAACTACGGGCGGCGGTGGCCAGCGTCACCAGCATGCGCCGATCGTAGTTTGGGTCACGTTCCGCCATCCCCGTCAGCAGGTGCAGCATTTTCTCGGCTTCACGTTGCTTGCCTTCGGCATAGCAGGAAATTGACAGATACATGACTGCACGCGGGTCCAACAGATTGGAGTTGCCGCCATGGGCAACGGCCTTTTCCAGAAACTGTCGAGCCTTTTCGTGTTCACCCAGCCGATAGGCAATTTGGCCGGCCTGCTGCAAGCGAGCCAGGTTATGCGGGGTGACAGCCAGTGCCTTTTCCATGACCAGCATCGCCTCATCTTCACGGCCCTGGGTAATATAGTGGGTAGCCAGTTGATCATAGGCATCCACGTACATGTGGTTGTCTTCCACAATGGATTTCATCAGTGCTTCGGCTTGTTCTCCCTGGCCGTTGGCCCCATATACCCTGGCCAAGCCTAGTTTGGCCCAAGGCACGGTACGGGTGGCCAACAATGCGCTGTAAAGTTCACCGGCTTCATTCACACGGCCAACTTCAATCAACAGATGGGCGAGTAGCCGGACGACGTCGGTTCGATATTGCTTGCAAGTGGACAAGAGTGTTTTAGCTGCATCAATGGCTTGATTGATATCGCCAATCTCGATTTTGCTATAGACCGGAGCAAGGAATTTCTTTTTTGCTTCCGCTCGGACCAAGCGATCATGTAACTGTGCGCTGGTAAAAGGCTTGAGCAGGTAATCGTCTGGTGCGACTTCCGCCACGGCAACCACCCGTTCATAGGTGGATTCGGCCGTGATCATGAAAAATACAGTGGACAGCGATAACTTGCCTTCGCGACGCAACTCTTCCAGGAACTCCTGACCGCTGGTACCGTCGCCAAAGTGGAAGTCGCACAGGATGACGTCAAATTGGACAGAGCCCAATCTTCGCCTTGCCTCACCAATGGTGGAGGCGGTTTCGGTGCGGGTGATGCCCAACTGCCCAAGAATGGCGCGTAACGATTGGCGTACCGTCAACGCATCATCAATGATGAGCGCGGAGGTCTTGTCATCTACCATTCAGAAACCCCGCAGTGCTGTTTCAATGTGGGTCTTACGCGCTCGACCGATGCCAATTCCGGTGAGGTAAGTTTTGGCAATCGACAGTGCTTTGGCGATAAATCGGCCTGATATACCTTTACTTTAGTACATTCTGATGTGGTAAGACATGAACGAGGGATAGGCGCTGACTTGGCGCCTGTGAGGTCATGCGTGACAGGTGGTTTCCATGACGGCCAGCGCTTGTAGAATCGCACGGGCATCGGACTTTTTCAGCATAGGTGCGTCCGACAGCGTGCGGCGCCATTGACGAGCACCCGGCTGGCCCTGGAATAGGCCCAGGATATGGCGGGTCATGAAGGGCAAAGGAACTTTGTCCAGCACACTGGCTTCTACAAACGGCATAAATGCGTGGATGACCTCGGATCGGGTAGGCGGCGTGCGGTCGTCATGGTAGTAACGTGCATCCACCTCGGCCAGCCAATAGGGGTTGTGATAAGCCTCGCGGCCGATCATTACGCCATCCACATGCTGCAAATGGTGGGTGACGGCGTCATGACTGGTGATGCCGCCGTTGATCAGGATCTCCAGTGCCGGAAAATCACGCTTCAATTGGTATACATAATCATACTTTAGGGGCGGGATTTCACGATTTTCCTTGGGTGACAAGCCCTTCAGGATGGCATTGCGGGCGTGCACGATGAACACTTGGCAACCAGAACGCTCATGTACCTGCCCAACAAAATCACGTAGAAAGCTGTATTCCTCAATCTTGTTGATACCAATGCGGTGTTTCACCGTCACTGGGACATCCACCACATCTTGCATGGCTTTCAGACAATCCGCCACCAACAGGGGCTCGGCCATCAAACAGGCACCAAACGCACCGGATTGCACACGTTCCGATGGGCAACCTACGTTCAGGTTGATTTCGTCGTAGCCCCAGTCGACGGCTAGTCTGGCACAGGTCACCAAGTCTGCCGGTTCGCTGCCACCCAACTGGATGGCAATGGGGTGCTCGATATCGTCAAATCGCAGGAATTTTTCTCGCTCGCCATAGATCAGCGCACCCGTCGTCACCATCTCGGTATACAGCCAGGTATGACGTGAGATCAGCCGGGCAAAATGTCGATAAAACCGGTCTGTCCAGTCCAGCATGGGGG
>NZ_SCOH01000031.1 GCF_005503445.1 Chitinivorax sp. B
CCACCCACGCCTCCAGCAGCATTGGCATTCCTGATTGGTAACAAAACCTTAGCAATCCACATGGCGGAGATGTGCATGCCGATTTGGCAATGTAGGCATTGAAATTATTTTTGTACGCGACACCCCCTTTGGCTTGAATATGGGCTTTCAGGTCGGGACACGACCTTGTGGCGATGCCACGACGACAGGCCAGTCAGGGCCCGTTTGTTCGTAACACCTGCCGAGTGGCTGCTCCCACGGTTGCTGCCTGGATTGGCATGGTGGCAATCTGCGTCAACTCAGTCAGCAACGTACGCACCAGCACCATGGAATCGGCGATGCCCTCCGCCATCGGCCGGGCAACAGACGACATGGCCGCCGCCCCGTGACAGCGCTTCGACGATCTGGCCGAGGACGCGTGACCACGCAGGCCGATGAGGCCAATCTGTGTTTTCTCAAGCGCAGCAAGACCAGTCTGCCGGCCCTGCCATCTCGACGTGTTCAACGCTGCTCAAAACCTCTACGGACAGTTGAATGTGAGGCACGCCCGGGATGAGAAAAGCCATCCAGGCGACATCAGCCGTGAACAATTCGTAGTCATCAAGTCATTGTTGAAAAGTGCCCGTAAAACATCAGCCAGCAATACATGGATTTACTTGAAGCATTTACGCAGTACTGTATTGACTCTGGGGTGGATGCCATTGGACAAGGCCTCCCGAAGCCTTGTCCAAGTGGCGTACAGTGCATTTGTACTTCATCATAAGAACACCGACGCAACAGAGCCCAAAGGCTGCGATGCCAGCAAGACAGCCTCGTGTATCAAGCGGCATGTTGTGGCGGTTAGACAGGCCCTGCCGCACGTCACTGTGGTCACCTCCGCTGCGAAATTCCAGGTGTGCATGTGACAGTGCAGTCTGATGCCCTGTCGTTTCACGATGACCGGCTCTTTTGTACCCACACTTGAATCGCGGGTTCTTGTCGAGCCGTTGTTTCTATCTGCCAATACAAGGATACTGAAAGATGATTCTCCGCCCGAGCCGCCTGTTCCTGCTCCTAATACTGGCCTTGCCTGCCGCAGCAGCTTCCCCTGGACACGCCGGCATCGAACTCGACCATTTTGATCGCAGCGTTCGTATTCAGGACAATCTATTCCAAGCCGTCAATGGTAACTGGATCAAAAACACGGAGATTCCGGGCGACGAAAGCAGTTGGGGCGCGATGGACGAACTATACAAACTGTCGCAACAACGGGTAGGTGAAATGGTTGAAGCAGCAGTTGCCCACCCCAACAGCACCGAGGCCCGGCAGATGGCTGCGTTGTACCAAAGCTTCATGGATGAGGTACTGGCCGACCAACTCGGCCTTGAGCCGATCAAGCCGCTGCTGGACGAGATCGATGCTGCTACCGACCGCAAGGCATTGACCCGATTGCTCGGTCGCTTGCAGGTATACGACATCCAGACACCGCTACGGCCTTACGTTAACGTTGACGACAACAATCCATCCCAGTACGTGGTGATGGTCGACCAGTCCGGTCTTGGCATGCCCGACCGCAACTATTATCTGGAGGACAGTGCCAGCTTCCACAGTACCCGCACCGAATACTTGCGCTATCTGGAAACATTGTTGCGCCTAGCGAGCTTCCCCGAAGCAGAACGCCGCGCCAGGGCGGTACTGGCCTTGGAACGTCAGCTCGCCAAGAACCAATGGGACAGCGTAGCACTGCGTGACCCTTACAAGTCCCACAACAAATTCAAGCGTTCCAGCCTGACCAAGGCGACACCCAGATTCGATTGGACAGTGCTCCTTGACGGTGCAGAAATGGGGCAGGTCCAGGAAGTCGACGTTCGCGAGCCGAGCTATGTCAAAGCGGTGGGGCAACTGCTGGCGAGCGAGCCAATCGACGTCTGGCGTGACTACCTGCGTTTACGTGTACTTGATGACACCGCGCATCTGCTGAGCAAGCCATTCGTCGAGGCGCGCTTTGCATTTCACGGCAAGACCTTAAGCGGCATGGCACAAATGACCACGCGCGGGAAACGTGCCATTAAAATAGTCAACAGCTCGCTAGGTGAAAACATCGGTAAGCTCTACGTGGCCAAGTACTTCCCAGCTGAAGCCAAGGCCAAGCTCGAAATCTTGGTTGGCAATCTGCTCAAAGCATATGGCCAAAGCCTCGACCAGCTCGACTGGATGAGCCCGGCCACCAAAGCTGCAGCCAAGGACAAGCTATCCAAGTACCGGGCCAAGATAGGCTACCCAAGCGCATGGCGCGATTACACCAACCTGGAACTCCATGCTGACGACTTAATCGGCAACGTGCTGCGCATCAATCAGTTCAAGTACAGAGATAAGCTGACCCAGCTCGGCAAACCGGTCGATCGCGACGAATGGGGAATGACGCCGCAAACAGTCAACGCCTACTACGATGCGCCACTGAACGAGATCGTATTTCCAGCCGCCGTGCTACAACCTCCGTTTTTCCAACCTGATGCTGACGATGCCGTGAACTACGGCGCCATCGGCACCCTGATCGGCCACGAAATCAGCCACGGTTTCGACGACCTGGGCAGCCAATACGACGGTGACGGCAAGATGCGCAACTGGTGGCGGCCGGCAGACCGCAAAAGCTTCAAGAAGCTGGCCAACCGGTTGGTGGTACAGTTCAACGGCTATGAAGCGCTACCGAAGCACTTCGTCAATGGTCGACAGACGGTGGGCGAAAACATTGCCGACCTATCGGGTTTGCAGATCGCCTTCAAGGCCTACCAACTCAGCCTTAATGGCAAACCCTCAGAAACCCTTGACGGCTTTACCGGCGAACAGCGTTTCTTTATCGGTTTTGGCCAACTCTGGCGAGGTAAAGTACGCGAACCCGCACTCCTGAAACATCTCACCGCCGGTGCACACGCACCCAACAACTACCGCGCCATCGGCCCAGTGATGAACAGTGATGCCTTCCATCAGGCGTTCAGCACCAAACCAGGCGATGGTATGTTCAAGCCAGAGACGGATCGCATCCGCATCTGGTAGGTGGTTCGCTGCAAAGAACCGGATGCCCTCTTGGGACAGATCCGGTTTTTTGCAACACGGGCCATTGGCTCAGTATTCCATTACATCCAGTCAGTAGACTGGAAATTACCTTGAATCGACTGCCGCTATGCCAACTACGCACACTCAGTCAATACCTTACCACTTCAAGTAAAGTGAAGTAGCGCTAAGCAATGGTCGGCAAGCGCCTTATGCCATTCCGGCACACACGTCATTTCAGAACCTGTTCAAGGCCTGTGATGAGCGGCCACCAGCAGGGTGAAACCCAGCGCAAAAGCCATGGTGTCGGTGTGATACATGAGGATATTGAGCAGCACATGAGCCCTGATCGTGGTCGCGCAATAAGACATTGAACAGACTCTCAGCCCTTAAAAACCATTGGTCGCAAAAACGCCACGCCAGCCCACCAGCAACGAAAACATAAATACAAATCAATAGGATACGTAAAATAGCATGCCGTATGCACTATGCGTAATGGAATGACCTTATGCCTGTACGAGCCTGAATTGGCCCTACCTAATGACGACCGGTGTAATGACAGGGAATCATTCTGCCAAGACTGGTACCCTTAACGAAATCGACGCGAATCACCGTTTTCTTCCTGCGCCCCCGCGCTACTGCCCAATTGCAACAATGCTGGAATCAAGGGCTATCACGTTCAGTCGCCATGAATGTTCCGATATCGGTAACATTGGGTTCTGTTTTTGTCATCTAGTCAAAATATGAAATTCCACAAATAATCGGGCTATAGCTTGAATTTCAAAATGCTGTTGATTTAAATCATCTCCAACACGCTGCTTCACAAGCATATACCCGCTCCACCTAAATATCACGTCAATCGCTGGATGATTGCATCGTGAATCAATTCTACGGTAGATCCGGGGTATATTTTCCGATAAAAGTGTTGGCTGCCAATTCAGATGAGACACACTTTCAACTACAAAGGTCATGTACATGAGTTACACGGTGAACTACCTCAAGCCTTTTGGGGCACTGATAGAGGCCGATAGCAAACAGACAAAAGTAGATGATCTGGATATCAATAGTCTGCGAGAGATTTTTCGACAGGCACACATTGTGACATTGCGGGGATTTACGACGTTCGACACTCCCGATGCCTTGGCGGATTATTGTGAGCGCTGGGGCAAGGTCAGCGTATGGCCATTCGGCAAAGTGCTTGAACTGGTTCAGCAGGAAAATCCAGATGATCACATTTTTGACAGCAGCTACATGCCCATGCACTGGGATGGCATGTATCGCCCACAAGTGCCGGAGTACCAGATTTTCCAGTGTGTCGAAGCGCCACTGCCCGGCTGCGGCGGGAGAACCACCTTCTCCTCCACCATGCTGGCTTTGAAAAATGCCCCGGCTGAGCATGTCGCGCTCTGGAAGAAAGTAACAGGACACTATCAGCGAAAGATGGAGTTTTATGATAGCCGGACCAATTCGCCCATCATCACAAAGCATCCGTATAAAGACCATTCGGTCATCCGATACAACGAGCCCCATTTCAAGGAAAAGGGTGACCTGATCAATCCGGTGAACATGACGTTTTCGGGCATCCCGGAAGCAGAGGTACTGGCGTTTCATGAAACGCTGCGGCAGGCACTTTATGACCCGCGAAATTTCTACGCACATGAATGGCAGACCGGGGATATTGTGATCACCGACAACTTCTCCCTGCTACATGGCAGAGAAGCCTTTGTCTCCCACTCCCCTCGCCATATCCGGCGCGTTCAGGTGCTCAGCAATCCACCTTACGATAACCCCAGCCTGGAGTCTTACGCGTGTCCACAAAAGTAACTGATATCGTCATCATTGGGGCGGGCCCAGTCGGGCTGATGTGTGCCTATCTGGGGCAACTCTGCGGTTTACGCACAATCATCATCGATAAATCAAACGGGCCATTGGAGGTGGGCCGAGCCGATGCACTGAATGCACGAAGCCTGCAATTGCTTGAAGTGGCGAAGCTGTTCGACACATTGTATCCACTGGGCAAACCCTGCAATACCAGCTCAGTCTGGGCAGATGGCAAATTCATCTCACGACAGTCTGCCTGGTGGGATGCACTGGAGGGTTGTCTTCACAAGCACTTCTTGATGCTAGGCCAGTCTTTTGTGGAAAAACTGCTGGACGGAAAACTCAACGAAATGGGCGCAGCCGTCCTGCGCACCACATCCGTAGAGAATATCGAACTCAATCAGGCAGGATGTCTGACCACCCTGACCAGTGGGGACACCATCCAGTCAACGTACGTCATTGGCGCAGATGGCTCGCAATCCTTTGTCCGCAAGCACTTCAGCATTCCGTTCGAAGTCGTTCGCCCGCAAATTGTCTGGGCAGTGATTGATGGCGTACTGGATACCGACTTTCCCAAGGTACCTGAAATCATCGTCTTCCAGGCGGAAACATCGGATGTGGCCTGGATTCCTCGGGAAGGGGAAATCGATCGGTTCTATGTCCGGATGGACACCAAGGATTTTACGCAGGAAGAAGCCATCGCCAAGATCAATCGGGCCATGCAGCCGCATCAATTGCGCTTTAAGGAGATTGTCTGGTTCTCGCAGTTCTCGGTAAAAGAATCTGTTGCAGAAAAATACTGGGTACATGATCGGGTATTCCTGGCGGGCGATGCTTGCCATATCCACTCGGTCAATGGTGGCCAGGGTCTCAATACCGGGCTTGCCGATGCCTTCAATCTGATGTGGAAAATCAATATGACGCTCAAGGGCTGGGCACCTGCCAAGCTCCTGCAGAGCTATGAAGATGAGCGTCAACCCGTTGCACGAAGTGTGATCGATAGCTCGGGTGAATTGGTGCGATCGACCAAGTACTCGGAAACCGGTACCCACGCTCAGGATTACGTGAAAATTGTGGAAAAACGAGCCGGCAACATTACAGGCATGGGGATTCGCTATGGCAATGGCGGCGCAGAAGGCGCTCGTATACATGACTTTGAAATGCACGACGGCGCTATCAAGACACGCCTGTACTCACTGCTGGATTACACCCGTTTCACGCTGCTGATCTTCAGCGAAGTTGAATTGCCAGTCGACGTACCGCCATTTGTCAATGTGATTCAGATTGCATCGCAAAAATCTGATGCTGGCTATTGGGCAGATAACACCCCGTATAACGGTCAGGCTGTACTGGTCAGGCCCGATGCCTACATTGAATCGGTGACGCCATCAACACAGCTCCACAGCATGTTTGAACAGCGCCACTTGCAGTGACAAGTCAGGTTGGCAATTGCAGCCATGCATTTTGCCAACCTGATTTGATGATTTTTGGTAAACAGAGGTATGTGCATGCGTTTTGACCGAGCAAATCTAAGCCATTTTTTGGGTAAGAGTTTTATCTATACCTACGAAAAAGGTTGGCGCTACGAGCTCTATGTTAAAAATCAATCTATGATTGATTATCGTGTCCACAGTGGAATGGTGGGAGGACGCTGGGTAAAAAACCAGCATGTGAACATTGTTCGAGTGGCTAAGGATATATATCGGGTCTCTTGGGTAGAACCGACAGGAACGAGTGTTGCCCTCACGTTAAACCTTCAGGACTATATCGTACATGGGGCGATTTACTTCCCTCGATGGATCGTAGAGGCACCTGAGAAGATAGCTTGCTATCAAAATGACCACCTGAAAGAAATGGAAGCGTATCGTGACGCAGGCCCCATTTATCCAACAGAGGTTATCGATAGTTTTGCAACGCTGCTCTACATTCGCGACTGCGGCATCAATAACGAGCAGGTCATTGCTTGCCCACCCAGCGAACTACCGGATAACTATCCATTCAGCTTGCCGGACAGAAATCTACTGCCTTAAATCCATAGACTCCGTATTGTGTCTTGCTTGGTGCTATTGGCAGTATTGGCTGCAAGCATGACATCAAGCTTGTCAATATTTCACCTCGCCTAGGGGGCAAAGTGTCTGTCAGGTGGTGAAACACTACGCACGCAGGGCATCAATCAAGTAATCAATCAACAAGCGGACACGAGGAGCAAGATTTTTCCTGCTTGGATACAATATATTCATAGCCTGTCCCTTCTGGCAAAAATCGGGAAACAAGCGGATGAGATTGGAATCCTGGATTTGGTCTACCAAAAAATTGGCAATCAGGCCTACACCCATTCCTAGCTGTACCATTGACATCACGCCAAGAGGGGCATTGCAGAAATGCTTAGGGCTGGTTTTGATATGGTGGCTGTCGCCATTTTGATTGACCAGCGAGAGTACATGATTGGGCAAATTCAGCCGGGTAAGCACAACCCAGTCATGTTGCTCGATATCCTGGATGTGCTTGATTGGTGGCCTATGCTCCAAATAACTACGACAGGCATAGATACCGAGTTCAAATGGAGCGATCGTTCTGCCAATGAGGGATGATGGGGCAAGGTCACCAATGCGGATCACCAAGTCCAGGTTGGTCTCTACCAAGTCCTGTACACCATCATCCAATTGAATATCAAATGTTACTTTTGGGTATTGTTTGCAAAAGGCCGGCAATAATGGGTTCAGCAGGTAGGTTCCAACATCGACCGTTGCACCGATTCGAATCGTGCCTGACACCTCAGAGGACAGATGATTGACTGAACTGATGGCTTCTTCTGCAACCTGCAACAGCCCACGGCTGTATTGATAGAAGGTATGACCTTCTGTGGTCAGATTGATCTTGCGTGGAGTCCGGTTCAACAATCGCACATTCAGGTTTGATTCCAATACAGTCACTTGCTCACTCACCTTTGACTTGGTAAGTCCCAGCGATGCACCAGCAGATGTCAGCGACCCACACTCAACCACTTTATTGAATATTGCAATGCGCTTTAAGTCATTCAACATCACCAATCCCTTTCGCCATACCAAGCTTAAGCAATACATTACCTGCCTCTGTCGTCGCAACGATTGCCATGCCAAGCGCATACCGACAACGCATTTCCCATCAATAGCTGGATGACCACCCCAAACTGATCGTGACTATATCGCTATCCTTATACGTCGAGCACGCTCAGTGGGTAAATGCTTTACTACTTAAAGCAAAGTGAAGTAAAACTAAATAAATTACATATTGATTACATACAATAGCATGTAATTAAATTTTTTAATTTAAAATCAAATATTTAATTATTAAACAACATTGCAATATAACGAAATAATTTTGACAGCAACCGATCTCCGCCTTTGATCGTGGACCGGTAAAAAGACTGTCCACGTCCAAGGCTTCACCTTCTTGGTAATTGTCAGATAGTAAAGGTGGATTCAAGTGCCATCAGGCAGGAATTGCAGCCCCTCCTCGAATATGCATTGTGAACGCTTGTCGAACACACAATGCAGAGGATTGATACACCCAACGGGGAGCATGAACATTGGCGGAAATACGCCAGCCGCCCAATATCGCTTATGAAAGGTTTCATTACTGATGACCAATCACGAGAGCTCCGTATCAGAAGCGTGTTCCAACGGGGTGGCTGGCCAATTGATCGAACTCGGGAGTGGAAACTGGGGCGGACTGCCCGATTTCATCCCGTCGCTCCCGCTCCATCAGATGTTTCTTGCATGAGATGGATGGAGGAAATTCAGTTACCACAAGTAGAGACTATCGCTAGCAGGGGTCGATAGTGAGCCCACACAGAGCAGGAGACATCCGGATTCAGAATCGCTCCAATCACATCAGCAACTCACTCAAGGTTAGCAGCAACATGCATTGCAACTCGACAGTGATTAGCTCCTGAGCGGGCACCACCACCCGCATTGTGAGCAATGGGCATCGCATTGGGCCGATGCGGCCTCCTGGGATCTGACAGCTATATACTCACCCAAGCTTACCTGCAAATAAGCCCGTTAACACAAGCTTGGAATAATTAAGATATCTACTTAATTTTCTGGAAAACAAATTCGTTACAAGCCATCCCACCTGCATTGGTTACAAGCTGAAGTAATGAATAACCCCGGTCCTTGTAAAAGTAGAAAACCTGCTCCGGCTTTGACACCTCAAAAGGATAACCCCCAATCCAATCTATTTTGTCATACCACCAGCTCATACCTCTATTCACACTGTAATTTCTAATATAATCGAAATAAACCTTAGGCTGGCGCCTGATTAAATGAATAAGAAAAGATCTTACTTCAAGCGGCAGATACACAGCCACGGCAAAAATATTCTTTAGCCCACCGGGCAAGCGGTTGTACATTTTCTTTATTGCAGCCCAGCGCCTGGACGCTCCACCTTGATCATTATAAAGTGCTATAAATAGTTTTCCGTTTTCTGCTACATTTGAATCGACATTAGCAATGGCTGACCACATATCACCCGTATGATGCAATACCCCCCAAGAATACACAACATCAAACTTACCCAAACCATTCAGAAAATTTTTATCAAGAACAGAACCAGTTTGGATTTTCCAGTCATCATCATTTTCGAAATAACGATGTTTAAGTTCTTTTGTACATGCAACGGATTGTGGATCGTAGTCAAAGGAAATCACTCTCGCTCCCAATCGCTTGGCTGCGAGAGAAAATAAGCCACTTCCACTACCCGCATCAAGAAAAGACTTACCCTTCAACGTTTCAACTTCAAGCATTTTTTTGAGGCTAGCAACAGCATTCTGTATTCTCACCTCATCAAGTACATCTAGAAAATTGGCCCAATTATCCCCAAAAGAAAAGCGTTCGCCACTGCTGACCTCTTTCGCATGAGCATTAAGTATATTCGTATCTACCACCATCCACCTCCCAGAAAGGATTCATAATTCAGGTGACACAAATGAACTTAATATGCATTTCAAGTGAAACATCATCTAATTTCACCACCAAAAGCAAATTAAGTCTTTACAAAACAACACCCTAACGCTTGATCACCCATTCAATCAAATGCCATACATGACAAAAAAACAACATAAATCACACATATTAAAAGTCGAAACAGCAATGACACTCTTTATAAAAGCCAGAACACATTCAGTTAGTTAAAAAACCATCATGATATGACAATTATCAGACTATAGAATTTTTGAATAAATACCACGCAAGCCAACAATGTAAAACATATAAAAATGCAACGTCCGGCACCATACCACAGCCTACTGACAAAAATATCAAATATCAAATAATTGACGTTGCCAGACCAGCAAAAGCAGTCATAGGTAAACCTGTAACATCACACTTTACCAAATAAGAATATAAAGATAATCATGACATAATCAAAATAGCATTTAAGGACACTATTCTGATCATAGTGAAGCATACCGAAAAAAGAAAAGTTTTGTATTTTTACCTTATCCGGGTTATCACTTTTGCTTTATGGCTTGAGGTCATCAACTCACAGGCTCAACCCAATCCGTTATATACGAGTGATTTGTCATGCGATTTGCAGGGTGACACTTTGCACAAGCCATTGATTTGGCCTGTTGACCACTTTGCTGATGGACTTGAAGGAATTTATTGCAACATATTGTTTTTAAAATATTAAAAAGATGAGATCAACTAGTCCGGCAAACCAGCCGATCCATTCCCCGCAAGCCAGAATCTATCTACTACCAACACCTCAAGGCCTATTGTGTAGCTTGCTTTCAAATCGCCATCATCGATGTAAATCAGCATCATTGATAACAGCCGGTGACTCAACCCCCTATTACAACCTTAAGCAACCACAGGCCGTACAACACGCAACCTAAGTGTAATGACCCCACACACCAATAACGCCACGCCCAATGCCGATGCAATGCCGGGCCATCCACCAGTACGCCATAACATCCCTGACCAAGAACCAATCATGCTGGACCCCAAATAATAGGCTGTCAGATAAAATGCGGAAGCCAAGGCTTTGGCTCTTAAGGCTCGGCGGCCAACCCAACTGCCAGCCACAGCATGAGCAGCAAAAAAACCAAAGGTAAACAGCGCAATGCCCAGTATCAAAGGCAATAGGTGATCAGCCAATGTCAACCACAAGCCAAGCAACATGGCTCCTATCATCACCCACAACACATTGCGACGACCAAAGTGATCAGCCAGTCGCCCGACCCACGTTGAGGCTCCTATCCCAACCACATACAGGGCAAACACAAAACCAATGGCACCTTGGCCAAGATTGAACGGCGCAACCAACAACCGATAGCCAAGATAGTTGTAAAGACTGACGAAACAGCCTGCCAGCAAAAATGCCAACAAGAACAACATTGGTAAACCAGGGTCACGAAGATGAAGCATCGCATCTTTGCGCCACTGCACAGCATCGAATCGGGCTGGCATGAAATGACGTGATGCAGGCAGACTACGCCAGAACTCCCAAGCAGCTAACAATCCCATTCCGCCCAATACAGCGACAGCCACTCGCCAGCCAGCCCAATCAGCCAATATGGCAGCAGTGAAACGCCCACTCATGCCGCCCAGTGCATTCCCCGCAATGTACAAACCCATTGCATAACCCAACGAACCAGGCTCTACCTCTTCACTAAGATAAGCCATTGCCACAGCAGGTAAGCCAGCCAACGCGATACCAAATAAAGTGCGCAACAACAGAAACTGTTGATAACCACTGGCAAATGCGCCCATGACCATCAGAATGGCCCCCAACAACAATGCCGCACTCATGGTCTGTTTGCGCCCTATTCGATCAGCCAGAAGGCTTGCAGGTATCAAGCTCAATGCAAGGCTACCGGTCGAAAATGACAACACCCCGCTGGCGGCAGCAGGAGACAGGTCAAAAGTGCTGGAAAACAGTGGCATCAATGGTTGCATGCCATACAACATGGCAAAAGTGGCAAAGCCTCCTACAAACATGGCACGTGCTGTAGCGCGAAAGGCAGGCGTACCTGCTTTCAAACGGTCAACAGAAGCCACATTCTGGGTCAAGCCTGCAACAGAGGGGATTTGATCAGCACAAACAGAACGACTGGTGGACATGACAACTTTCAGTGACAACAGATAAGGCGTTGTCATGCAGCTTAGATTTGCTTAAACAACCAGTCCAATATATATTTTCGCATTAATTAATACTTTAAAAGTATTAAATGGAACTACGACATCTCCGTTACTTTGTCACCGTGGCTGAAGAACTGCATTTTACCCGTGCAGCGCAACGGCTACACATAGGCCAACCACCACTTAGCCAACAAATCCAAGCGCTGGAGGCTGAGCTAGGAGTGCCATTATTCGAACGCCATAAGCGAAAAGTAGTGTTGACTGACGCAGGTCAGCATTTTCTGCTGCGGGCCAGACAGATCTTACAAGATACCCGAGATGCAACAGAGGAAGCACGCCGAGCAGCACGTGGTGAAATCGGTGAGCTACGTATCGGCTTTACCTCGTCCCTACCGCTGACACCAGTCTTGCCTGCAGCGTTGCACGCCTACCGCCAATACTTCCCCAAAGTGACGCTGACTTTGCATGAAATGTTCACCTTCGATCAATTCGATGCACTACTACACCAACGCATCGACGTAGGATTTGTACGCTTCAACGGTCTTGAACCTGCGGCCGGTATTGTGGTCAAGGAATTACGTCGTGATCGCCTACGTGCAGTCGTCAACCTGAGTCATCCATTGGCAGGTAACGACAGCCTTTCAATTGCGCAATTGCGAACAGAAGATCTGATTGGCTACCCAGCAGGTGTTGGTACAGGCCTGATTGCGGTGTTACGCGAGTTATGTGCTGCTCAAGGTTTTGAGCCAAGAATCACCCAGGTTGCAGGTGAAGCTACCACCCAGATTGGATTGGTTGCCGCCGGATTGGGAATTGCCGTGTTACCCTCCCCCTTGGAATGTGTCAAGGTTGAAGGAGTCCGATACGTCCCGCTGATCGATGTTGGTGCATATCTGTCAATGGGTATTGCCACACGCGAAGGTGACGCATCACCCTTGGTGAACGGCTTCATGACACATTTACCGCCAGATCTGACAACGTAAGCATCACTTGACGTTCTGTACACTGCGAACAAAGGGCAAGTCACGATACAATTTACCGTGGAATTCACGAAATCGCATACATACAACCAGGAAAACCCCGGTTTTCAGCGAACACGACATACCGCACAATGCGCGGCGACAGAAACCAGCACGGATACATTCAATGGACGATCTCAGCAAGTTTCTCCAAGGTTTTCAACGCTTCAAGCAAAAATATTTTGCCGACGACAAGGCGCTTTATGAACGACTGACACAGGAAGGGCAAAAGCCATCCACCCTGGTGATTGGCTGTTGTGATGCCCGTGTCGACCCGGCCCTGATTACCGATTGTGCACCCGGTGACATGTTCGTCATCCGTAACGTGGCTAACCTGGTCCCGCCACGTGAAGTCGGTCCGACCAACCAGGGCGTGTCTGCCGCCTTGGAGTTCGGTGTATCGGTCTTGAATGTGGAGCGCATCATCGTGCTAGGTCATGCCCACTGTGGCGGCATTGCAGCACTCATGAAGGATGACATGGGCAGCGCATCAGCCGGTTACCTTGCCCGCTGGATTGGCATTGCAGAACCCGCCCGACAACGCGTATGGGAAGAATTTGGCGAAAGACCCATCGAAGAACAGATTCGTGCCTGCGAATTGGCCTCTATCTTGGTATCACTCAACAACCTCCTGACTTTTCCTTGGATTCGCGAACGCGTCGAGCAGGGTCAGCTGAACCTGCACGGTTGGTATTTTGACTTTGAACAGGGCGACCTACTGGGCTATCACCCCCCCAGTGGCGAATTTGTCTCACTGGGAAGCAAATAAGCTCCCACCACCCGGCGGCACACATGACCGCCGGGTCAATAGTTTGACTACACCTTACGAACTACCCCGACCTCACCGTCAGATCAATTCTGCCTGATCATGCTACTTGCTAAGCTATTCCCACATTCGCATCAGGGAAATCATCATGCAGGATATCGAGCGTTTTCTGGCTGGATTCCAGCATTTCCAGCAAAAATACTTTGTTGACCAGCCCGAGCTGTTTGACGATCTGCGTCAAGGCCAGCATCCAGCCACTCTGCTGATCGGATGCTGTGACTCTCGCGCCGACCCAGCCCTGCTGATGGGCTGTGACCCAGGCGATATCTTCACGATTCGAAATGTGGCCGCCTTGGTCCCGCCACTGGAACAGGGCACCACCAATCAGGGTGTTTCCGCAGCAATGGAATTTGCCGTATGCGGCCTGAATGTGGCACGCATCATCGTACTTGGTCATGCATGCTGCGGCGGTATCCGGGCACTGATGCAGGGTGCCGATCAATTGACGCCAGACAGCTTTCTCAGGCGATGGGTCAACATTGCCAAACCAGCTCGTGATCAGGTCCTGCGCGATCCCAACCTACTTACTCCCGAAGCCCAGCAGAAAGCTGCAGAACTCGCATCCATCCTGGTCTCGCTGGAAAACCTACTAACATTCCCCTGGATACGGGAACGGGTCGAAACGGGCAAATTGACCATCCATGGCTGGTACTTCGACATTCAGCAAGGTGCTTTACTGGCCTACTCACCACGACGTGGCACCTTCCTGCCCATGGTCTGCCCGATCGACCGCAAACCAGCCTTCTGACCTGTGGCTTTTCACACCACAGCAGCCCGCAACCCCTCGATTCTGGTACAATTTCCGGTTTTCAGTTAATGAACTGGCGCAACACGCCCGTACAAGGATTGCCGGACATGGAAGCAGAACGCCTCAATCAGATCGTCAACTCGCTACAAGACCTCGCTGCTCGAAACGATGAGCTGCGGAGGTATCTTTGACTACGATCAGAAAAAAGACCGACTTGAAGAAGTTACCCGCCTGACGGAAGACGCCAGTATCTGGAGTGATCCCAAAAAAGCACAGGAACTGGGCAAAGAACGCAAGCTGCTTGAGGGTGTAGTCAACACCATCGATAGCGTTGCCGGCGCCATTGCCGACAGTCTGGAGCTGTTTGAAATGGGTAAATCGGAAGAAGACTGGGACACGGTCATGGCTGTCGAAGCTGATGCCGCCGACATTGAAAAGCGGGTAGCCGATCTGGAATTCCGCCGAATGTTCAACGACCCGATGGATCCGAACAACTGCTTCATCGACATCAAAGCCGGTGCCGGTGGTACTGAGGCGCAAGACTGGGCAGGCATGCTGGAGCGCATGTATCTGCGATACAGTGAGCGCAAGGGGTTCAAGGTCGAAGTTCTGGAAGAGTCCGAGGGTGAAGTGGCCGGCATCTCCAGCGCTACACTGAAAATCTCTGGTGAGTATGCATACGGCCTGTTACGCACCGAAGTGGGCGTTCACCGCCTGGTTCGCGTATCACCGTTCGACTCCAATGCACGTCGCCATACATCGTTCTCCAGCGTGTTCGTATATCCCGAAGTTGACGACAGTTTCGAAATCGAAATCAATCCGGCAGATTTGCGAACCGACACTTTCCGTGCCTCAGGTGCGGGTGGTCAGCACATTAACAAGACCGACTCGGCGGTACGTATCACCCACATGCCGTCTGGCATCGTCGTGCAATGCCAAAATGACCGTTCGCAACACCGCAACCGCGATGAGGCCATGAGCATGTTGCGTGCCAAGCTTTATGAACTGGAATTGCGCAAACGCAACGAAGCCAAACAGGCACTCGAAGACAGTAAATCCGATATCGGCTGGGGCCATCAGATCCGTTCATATGTCTTCGACCAATCCCGCGTCAAAGATCTGCGCACCAACGTAGAAGTGGGTAACGTCAAAGGTGTCATGGATGGTGATCTGGACATCTTCATCGAAGCCAGTCTGAAACAAGGCGTGTAACCAGGCCTTGAGGCTGACCGGCAGCATTTGATGCTTCATCGGAAGACCCGTGCCGGTCAATGCGCCGGCCAACATCAGCGCTGATCACTAAGGATCGACCCACATGCTCAAATACATTGCCATTGTGTTGTTGACGGGAATGACCTTGTCGCTACCCAGCCTGGCTGGCAACACCGCATTACCGAAGCGAGCCGAAGGCGATTATCTATTCAGCCTGATCAAAAAACCGGGCTACAAACAAGCTTGGCAAGCCATGCTTGCTGGCAGCAATGCGCCGACCTGGATCAAGCAGGCCAGCGGCCCTTCGAGCCCCAGCACACAGCTTGCCTATCAAGGCCACCACTACGAACTGGCCAATAGCTGCAAACAACACGATTGCGGCAATAATCGGGTACTGGTTCTATTCGACGTGGCAAAACGTCAAGCCTGGGGGGTTTGGGCCAAACTGCCTGATGACACACCGGTAGCACGCTCCGTTGAGCCAGAGTTGACCTGGTATGGCAAACCGGACGATACGATCCGTCAATTGCTGACAACTGAACTGGATCGTGAACTTAAAAACTGAGGGTTCACCACCTGAGGCAAACATGCCACAACAACTGACCTTCACACACTTTGCCCGCCTGGATCGGGCTGCAACAAGGTAAACATATGAACGAGAACATTGAAGCAGGTGCACCGCATCAAGACGAAAATCAACTCATCGCCGAACGCCGTGCCAAGTTGACGGAAATCCGCAAACAGGGCGTAGCCTTCCCCAACGACTTCAAACGCGAACATCTGGCTGCTGATCTGCATGCCAAATACGCTGGTGTAGAAAAAGAAGCGCTGGAAGCTGACAAGATCGAAGTATCGGTCGCTGGTCGCATGATGTTGAAACGGGTGATGGGTAAAGCCAGCTTTGCCACCCTGCAAGATGGTTCCGCTCGTATCCAGCTGTACGTCGCTAACGATTCCGCTGGCGAAGAAGCCCACGGCGCATTCAAGCACTGGGACTTGGGCGATATTCTGGCCGCACGTGGCACCCTGATGAAAACCCGTACCGGGGAACTGACCGTACTGGTAACCGAAATCCGCCTGCTGGCCAAGGCATTGCGCCCGTTGCCTGAAAAATTCCACGGCATGACCGATCAGGAACAGAAGTATCGCCAGCGTTATCTGGACCTGATCTCCAACGAACAGAGCCGCGACACCTTCATCAAACGCTCCAAGATCATCCAACGCGTGCGAGAAGTCATGGTCAACGAAGGTTATCTGGAAGTCGAAACCCCGATGATGCACCCCATCCCCGGTGGTGCAGCGGCCAAGCCTTTCACCACACATCATAATGCACTGGACATGCAATTGTTCCTGCGCATTGCACCGGAACTGTATCTGAAACGACTGGTGGTTGGCGGCATGGAACGCGTGTTCGAAATCAACCGCAATTTCCGTAACGAGGGGATGAGCACCCGTCATAATCCCGAGTTCACCATGATGGAGTTCTATGAAGCTTACGCTGATTACAAGCGCATGATGGAGCTCACCGAAACCGTGATTCGAGAATGTGCACGCGCCGTACACGGCCACGCCGTCGTCGAATGCCAGGGTAAGGTGGTGGATCTGTCCAAGCCATTTGCACGCCTGACAGTGACTGAAGCCATCCTGAGGTACAACCCGCAATATACCGAAGCACAACTTAACGACCGCGCTTGGCTCAAGGAAGAAATCGAACGCCTAGGCGGCAAGCTGGTGATGACTGACGGCATATCCGGCCTGCAATTCTCGCTATTTGAAGAAACCACCGAAGAAAAGCTATGGGAGCCAACCTACATCATCGATTATCCAATCGAAATTTCCCCGCTGGCACGTGAATCCGACCAGCACAAAGGCATTACCGAGCGCTTTGAATTATTCGTACTGGGTCGCGAGCTGGCCAATGGCTTCTCGGAATTGAATGATCCGGAAGATCAAGCTGAGCGCTTCCTGGAACAAGTTCGCCAGAAAGACGCCGGTGACGACGAAGCCATGCATTACGACGCTGATTACATCCGCGCACTGGAACACGGCATGCCGCCTGCCGGCGGCTGCGGTATCGGTATCGACCGCCTGGTCATGTTGCTGACCGATGCACCTTCAATTCGTGACGTTATTCTGTTCCCGCAAATGCGCCCCGAATAGAATCCAAACCTGTTCAGCCATATGTAGGTTTGCAGAGGTTGTGTAAATTTTGAGCATTTAGGTGAAAAAACCCGTGCTCATTTTAAGAAAGCCCCGACTTTAAGTCGGGGCTTTTCTTTTTCATACATGGAATAGGCTGTGTTTAGGCAGCTCTGCACGAATCCAGTTTTCGTTAAACTAGCAACCTCCCGAAACTAGCAGCCTCCCGCCCTTCGAGAGCGCTCTACCATGCAAGCATCGGGTCAACTGAGTTTCAGCGACATCGAGTACGCAGGCAAAAAGAAAAAGACACGGCGTGAGCTGTTTCTGACCCGGCGGGATGCACTGCTACCTTGCCCTCAAATGGTCGCGCTGATTGCCCCCACTATTCACCCAGCAAGCTGCGAGGCCAATAGCCCTGGGATTTGACCTGCACGCTGCGTATCCATGTGGCCCAGATCGCCTACAACTATTCCGCCCCCGGGATGGAAGATGCACTTTACGAGATCGCAGTGCTGCGTCAATTTTGCCGGGTCGAGCTGACCCATATTCCGGACGAAAGCTCGATTTTACGCTTTCGTCACCTGCTGGAAGCGAACCAACTCGCGGGCGAGCTATTCGGCTTGATCAAGCAGCAGCTGGATGCATAAGGTTTGTTTCTGAAACAAGGCACGATTGTCAATGCCAGCCTGATTGCCGCGCCGAGCTCGACCACCATGCGGGCGACTTCCAGCTTAAAGCTGGCATCATATTCAGTGCGTTTAGACGTCATGTTATTTCCTCGTTAGGATAAATAATGCCCTATCGAGGTGTCTGCTGGGATTAGACCACTACATGCGGGTTGGGGATGGATAGCTGAATGAAGCAGGAAGTAAAACGCCTCGACCAACCGTTAAACAGATGCACTTGGCTTCGGTCATGTGTAACCAAAGTCACGGAAACGGGCGGTGGATTGCAGATGCCTGTTTTGCTGCTGGTTGATATTGTCCGGAAGGCGGCAAGATATTGTCAAAATCATACGTGCATCAGGATAAGTCAATATTAATTAACAAACCATATCCGCAATAACGCATTATGGCTGATATGACAGGTTCTCTTGCCCGGGGCTTGGCATGACAGGATATGCATGACGCACATGCCGTCATTCATCGCTGTGTCGGTATTTGCTCAGGGACACAATGAAAAAGGCAGTCAATCTGCCTTGCTTCGCTTCATCTTTGGCCGAAAACGCCTTGCTCGTATCTTGTCTGGAATCAGGCAAATTGGGCGGTTTTTCGCGGCATCCTTCAACATCTCACCTAGCAACCCAGTGATCGATATCATTTGGCCCGACTGTTGCATTCATTCGAATTCAACACTGAAAATTAGAACATAAGGCATTGATAAGTATCAAAAATCAAACCAACAACAACTATGCAACCCGGCACTTGCCCGTCTAAGATAGAAAGCAGCCAAGCGCAGCAATTGGCCATCAGACACATTGCTACAGATATTAAAACCATCTTCCCTGCATTCCCGTACATATCCCTTCAGAGGAGGCTGTGATGAGAGTCTCGCTGTTGTTCATGCTGTATTTGCTGGCATTACCTGTCAGGGCAGATGTCTTCGACCTGACTGCGACCGTAGGTGGCACCACGGTCAACCGCAGTTTTCGTACCGTCGATGATGCAGCCGATGCGTTGCGCGATCAGGGTATACAAGCGCTGCAACCCAGCTATTCCGGAATCGAAACGGTGCAGATGCAGCTGGATTTTCGCGGTGTTGGCGTGCAGTTGGCATATCCACAAACCAACAGCACCTTGCTGACATTCCAGATTCCCGAATTGGGTATCGACCAGCAGTTTCAAGGTGCCACACGCGATGACAGCCAATCCCAATTCAAGGACTATCTGAAAAAGAATCCCGAACTGCTGGAGCGCTTGCAGAAGCAGTTGGTGCGTGCCTCCGCCGTTGATCCTGTCGCAGGTAACCCGAACAGCCTGGTATCACGCAGTGTTCAGCAGGATTTCAGCACTGGGCTGCTCACTGTCAGTGAGCTGGACAACGGCAGCCGCAATCGGTCCACCCTGATTGGGCTAGGTGTCAGTTACAGTCGGATGGTGAATCAAAGTGTACTAAACCCGCGTGACATCGACAGCAGCAATACCACCCTTCCCTTCTCTTACACCAAGCGTTTTGACAAGCCGGGGCACGAATTGGTGGCAGCACTGAATCTGGGACAAACCGAGGTTGAAGGCGCCAAAGCCTATGATGCTGGCCTGCAGGTGGCCTATCGACAACCGGTCTCTGATAACTGGTTCATCGGCATGAATGGCAGTCTGCGTGCGACCGGCTCGAAAGATCTGGGCTCGGGGGCTGGTATTGCGGGCTTGACCGTCATGAGTTCATACCTGATACGGGCCGATAATTGGGGAATCACGATCGGCAACATGGTGGGCTTTTATTCCACCCTGAAAGTCAAAGTGGGGGATACATCCTACAACCCTGGCATCCGCAACACAGTTTTCCGGAATGGAATACTGGCTGAACAAAAAACCAGCATGACTTTTGATTACCAACCTGTGACCATCGAATATTATCTGATCGATACCCGCTATACCGGCACCAAGTTGTATAACAGGAACCAGGATGAAATTGGCGTGACCATTGGCAGCAAACGCTCACCCAATGCCAGGGCATCCTCCATGCGGGGTGGGTTGGCCTATCTACGCGCACCCCATTCCAAAGGCGTGCAATTCAGCTTTGGCTATTGGTTCTGACCTGCTGGCACGGTATGGCAGGAACAAACAAGGGCAGCCAGCGCTGCCCTTGCCAAATGATGGTGCCAGACCAGCCGTGTCAGCGCGAAATACGAGAGATCGTTTGCGACAACGGTCCATCTGACAAACTCAGTTCCCAATACCCACCAGCTTGCAGTGCCTGAGTGCTAAGCACAATCTTGCCATCCACGACAGACATCGCCAAGGCTGTGCGACGCCCATTGGCTGCCACGTGCACTACGGTCAGGCCTCGTCCTTTCGGCCATGTGAAGCTTGCCTTGCCCGCCTTTTCGGTCACTTGTACACCCAATTCGGCAGTGGCTTGTACCGTTACCGGTTTTGCCCATTGCTTGAGCAGGTTTCCGCTGTAATACAGTTCGACCTTGCTGAGCTTCACATCCGCCTTCAGTTTGAAGGTGACGGACTCCTGCTTCACCGCATGATCTGCCACCTCGGCAATCACAGGTTTCAGCCAGAATGCCTGACCAGCCTGATCCACCGCCCGTATCCAGTACCCATTGTTGGACATGGAACGGAAGGCGGTCTCGCTCACCGTAGCAGGCAACGTTACCGCCAATGCCTGACCCACTACCGAATCCAGCGAAAATTGAGCCCCAGCCCGTTGACTGCCAATCAGGTAGTGCACGACAGACACTGTGGTAGCCGCACTGCGTTCAAGGTTTGCCATGGCGGTCTTCGTCAGTGCTGAGGGGTCAACCAAACCATTCTGCTCACCATGTCGACGAATGCCGTCAGTGGTGTAGTCAGAAATCCATTTCGGATAGCTATAGGACATCACATCCTTATAGTCACTGGCCGCATACCGATTCTTGAAAGTACCTTTAAGTAGATTGATGCCGGAATAGGCACCCATTTGCGCGCCGCCCGCATATGGGTAGCCCGAATCTTCAAAAGTATGATGGCGACCGAAATTGTGCCCAACTTCATGTGCGATCAAGTCTGCCGCATACTCGGAATCGGCATGACCAAAATCCGTATCCTTGGTTGCATCATCGCTCCAGGTACGTGCCCCGACTGATGCATGGCCAGGCACATATCCCAGACCTTGCGAACCCCAGTCAGGCGACACGCCAAAATAGAATTCATATTTGCCGGCATTTTCCGCCAGATGCAATTTGTTCACTTCCACCAGATCACTGTTGGCATTGGGCGCCTCGGCGTAATTCGTGATCATGGGGGTATGTGCAACGACCTGCACATCCGAGATCGGGTACATGGTTTCCAGCACGTCTTTCACCATAGTCACACTCTGCAATGGCGCCGGCGTACCACCCGCACCACGCTGAATCGGGACCAGATGCACTTTCATGCGTGTCTTCAAACTGGTTACAGGCTGTATTGAAGCCTGCGCCACCTTGTTGTTGGAAGGGTCCATCGCGGTGACGCGCAAGGTTTTGAACTTGCCGACGTTTTCCTTGGCAATCACAGCGGTGTAATTGTTGGTTTGCTCATCAATCGCCCCGGTGACGAAGGGGTAGGTATTGTTTCCGCTCAAGGGGCTGGTGAACACCACATTCCCATTGGTATCAAGCCCATCTACCCATACCGTGGATTGCAGCAGCAACGTCGCATTGGTTGTACCCACACGCGCAATCAGCATGAAGGGTTTGTTTGGAATCAATGCCAGGTATAGGCTGTTCGAAGCCATGATGCTGGTTTGCCCCAACGACAGATTGACTGTCAGATTCGATGTCTTGTCGGTTTGAAGTTGAACGGTCGGGCCAATCAACACCGTACCACTCTTGGTTACCAGCTGTAGCGCGCCACTACCCGCCTGTGCTGTATTGATCACAACAGACAAATGGTTATCATCCGTGATCGTCGGCACATAATCCACCCCATTCCAGCGAATGGCCGCCAACTTGCTCAGGCATTGGCCAATCATATTGGTAGTTGCGCCGGATTGGATAATACCGCCCGAGGGTGCAACCAGTGTCACCGGGCACCAAACCGGTGACAGGCTCGGGTTTACACTGCCAGTCAGCGTCACTCTGCCACCGTCGTCGAGCACTGCCGTAATTTCAACAACGGTACCGGTTGCCTGCAGCAAAGATGGCATGCTGAAGCGCAATGCAATCGCATTGTTCGCATCAACCATTTTTTCCAACGTGACGCTACGCCCACCTACTGTCAGTTCAATCACCCGATTCAGATTGCTGCCCGTCAAGGTAACCAGTTCGCCCGGCTGTGGTGATTGAATGGATGCAGCGGTCACAACAGGCGCATTGCCAGTTGGAGTGGGTGTTGGCGTAGGCGTCGGTGTGGGTGTCGGGTTGGGCGTTGGCGTGGGTGATGGTGTTGACGATGGGGTACCACCACCGCCACCACCGCCTCCGCCACAAGCAATCAATGCCATGGTAGCCAGGGCAACTGCAATGGCAGAAGCCATCGAAACCGGACGGGATTGGGGCTGTTCAGTTTTGATCAAACGCAACATCGGGTGAAGCCTCCTTGCGACTCCAAATCATGCATTGGCGCGCCACGCCTAGCGTAGAGCGGATTAACACAACATCATACAATAGCACATTAGAATATTCAATTTAGTTAATATTAGACAGCATCAGCTATTGCACCCATCCCTCCACCGCCACATCCACAACCTCCATCCAACCCTACATGCCATTTTTACATCCATATGGAACACTGGGTGGCGATGACATCCAGCACGCGCTCAACCACATCATTAATTGAACATATTTATATACAAATCATAGACTATTTACGGGTAATCCATGCCAGACCGTCATTACCTTGTCATTAATGTCACCTAGCCTGAAATTGAGGCAAAACAATCACTGCGATCTTGCAGTATTTGTCTCGCCAATCTTCAATCGCCAGGAGAGGAAAAATGGAGAAACAACCCTTACTGAGTTGGCTGGCCGGTATCGCCTTGCTGTTGCATCAGCCAACCACCATTGCAGGGGATCAATCAATCGTGAGACTGATGGCACGTTTTGAAACCGAAGCCAATTTTGATGACAAGGCAGGCGGCAAAGCCAACGCCGATGACCCCGCAATCTGGGCTCACCCGGATCGGTCAGCAGAGAGCTTTGTCATTGGTACCTTGAAGGAAGGCGGGCTGACCGTGTTTGATCTACACGGCAAAACGTTACAGCGGGTTGCCACGCCCATCGCGCCCAATCCAGGCGATAAACCAGGCCGTTTCAATAATGTGGACATCCTGCCGCAGTTCGAACTGAACGGTCGGATAGTAGATCTGGCGATCGTGACTGATCGCGGATCAGACAAGCTGCGTATCTATCGCATCAACCCGGGCTACAAGCACCGTGGCACACAGCCCTTGACCGATATCACCTCGCCACACGTGCCTTGGGTCTTCAGCCAAAGCCAACATGAAGTCAACCAGCAACAGACCGCTTATGGACTGGCAACAGGATGGTTGCAAGGTCAACCAATCGCTATTGCCAGCCAACGCAACCAGTCCCGGCTTGCCAAGCTGGTGCTGATTGCGCTGCCGGATGACACAGTCAGCTACCGGTTGCATGAGCGTATCCTCCTGCCCGGTCGATTCACGTTACCGGATCATCACACATGGTCACCATGCCTGGGTAATGATGGCGAATCGGCACAAATTGAGGGCATGGTGCTGGATAGCCAGCAAGGCATGCTTTATGCGGCACAGGAGACCGTTGGAATTTGGGGAATTCCCTTGAAACATGTTGGCAAACCAACGTTGCTGGATAAGGTGAAAACCTTTGGTGTGCCCTACGACCGCATCTGGGATACAGAGGAAGAAGAATACAACTGCACCTATCGCCTGGATCAAGATCGTGGCTTTGGCGGCCATCATCTGGCTGCAGATGTAGAAGGCCTGACTTTGCTACGTCAACAGCATGATGATGATACCTACCTGCTCGCCTCCAGCCAGGGGGACAGCAGCTTTATGGCTTATCGCATCAAGGACAGTGGCAACTTGAAAGCCAAAGGACGGTTCACCATCACCGATGGGCATCGATCTGACAGCGTACAACGCTGTGATGGCGCAGCGGTTAGTACCGCTGCATTAGGGCTCGACTTTCCCGATGGATTGCTGGTAGTACACGATGGAGACAACACACCCGTCGTACTTAATGACAAGGGTAAACCTCGAGAAAACACCAACTTCAAGTTGCTACCGATACAACAGCTGACTGATGCGCTGAATTTGGATTAACTGTTCACCAAGCCGTCACCCTGAGGGGACTGAATAGTCCCCTTCAGCCTGAACGTCACTTTTTCAGTCGCAAATTTGTAGTGCAATGCACCAATTTGTGGCACCGGAATAGTGAAACATCAGTCACAACGCGTAATTCTCTTTTTCGCATTACAACATACCGAATATCAAATATAGAAGTGATCGCCAGTCAATTGCACCGCGATGGTGCATTCAATTTGAAACCATCACATTTGTTTACATTTACTGTCATTAATGAATTAAATGTTGTTAACATATGAAACGGATTGCAGATGATCGCATGTCCGATTTCACACAAACAATAATTCAAGGAGAGGTAATGAAGGCTATTCGTACCTTGTCAGCATTCGTATTATTCGCTTTGGCTGGCACCGCAAGTGCAACGCCGCTGATCGAAGGCTTTGACAACATCACATCCCTGCCTGGCGCTGGCTGGTCTTTCATCAATAACAGTACCGATGCGGGCTCTACATGGTTCCAAGGTAACGAGGGCATTTTCGGCGCCAAAGACGGTGCCGCCAATTCCTATATTGCAGCCAACTTGACCAGCACCAACAGTATGCTTGGTACCATCAGCAATTGGTTGCTCAGCCCCACTTTATCGCTGCGCGGTGGCGAAACCCTCTCGTTCCTGACACGCACAGAAGCAGGCTCCCTCAATGCAGATCGACTGGAAATCCGCCTCAGCAAAAATGGTAATACCAGCCAGGTTGGCAATGCCACCGATAGTCTGGGTGATTTCAGCCTGCTATTGTCCTCGGTCAATCCGAACCTTGTCCCTGATGGATTTCCAACTGACTGGCAAATGTTCAGCGTAGTCATTCCCGACCTGAAGGGGCTGACCGATGCTCGCCTAGGTTTCCGTTATTGGGTGACCGATACCGGTATCAACGGCAGCAATGGCAATTACATTGGGCTGGATAACGTCAGCGTCGTCCCGACACCATCCTCACTGGCCTGCCTGGGCCTGGGATTGTTCGGTCTGATGGCCTCCGTGCGCCGCCGTACTTGATTCTCAATCGTTAACGAATTTCTCGACCGGCGCGTCGAGCTACCTGTGCATCGTCTCGATGCCACAGCAGGCAGACTGTTGCCGTCGATTTGATAAAGGATTTCGTGATGAAAACCCGTCTCATCCATCGTGCAGGTATGTTGCTGGCCACCTTGCTGGCCATTGGTTGCGCCCATGCCACAGACACAACCCCAGTTGCAGACCACACCCAAGTTGAAATGAAAGTGTATCGCGACCCCGTCACTGGCCAGCTGCGCGAGCCAGAACATGATGAATTGGCCAACACCAATCGCGTCAAACGTGCGGTACGCGCCCAACCGATGGCCGCACCTGTTGCCCAGCCACAAATGAAACGTACTCGTAGTGGCGGCGTTGCCATGATGGTGACCGAAGACCAGATGAACTATTCCGTCGCCGTTCGCAAGGCGGATGGCTCTGTCGACATGCATTGCGTAGAAGGCCAGGAAGCCGCCGAAAGTCTGTTGAAAAACGCCCCTACCGCCCAAACGCAAAAGGAACACAGCCATGAACGTTAAACAGTTGACCCGAAATGTTACGCTGGCCTTGATATTGGGCGCCATGCCGTTGATCGCCCAGGCAGCAGCGGAAATCATCGTCGTCAATGCCGATGAGCCCGGTGAAGGCTTCAATGACCCGACACCAGTACAGCCTATTGGTGGCAATAATGGCTTGACGCTTGGTCAACAACGGCTGAACGCGTTCCAATACGCCGCCAACATCTGGGGACGGCAGCTGGACAGCGCCGTGCCAATTCGTATCAAATCCAACTTTGACCCGTTGGCCTGCGAAAAAGACAGTGCCACGCTTGGCAGTGCCGGGCCGCTGATGGTGAACCGCGACTTTGCCGGTGCTCCACGAACCAATACCTGGTATCACGGTGCACTGGCCAATAAGTTGCTGGAGGCTGACGATTTTGAAGGCGAACCGGTTATCCGTGCCCGTTTCAACTCCAATCTGGGCAAGGAAAACTGCCTGGAAGGCGGTGGCTTTTACCTGGGACTGGATGGCCAGCATGGCCACCTGACCGATCTGGTCGGTGTATTGCTGCATGAATTTGGCCATGGTCTGGGTTTTTCGAACCTGACCAATGGCCAGACTGGCCGTCGTTACAATGGCATTCCCTCCATGTGGGACTACCACTTGTACGATCTGACAGCGCAAAAGAGCTGGGTAGAGATGACCGATGCAGAACGCGTTGCCTCCGGCGTCAATTCACGTAAGCTGATCTGGCGCGGTCAGAATGTGACTCAAGCCGCACCACGCGTCCTGCAAGGCGCGCCCGAACTGCGCATCAGCGGCCTGGCCTCGGTCATTGGCACTTACCAGATCGGTACTGCCAGCTTTGGCCCGCAGATTACTGCAGCAGGCACCTCAGCAGAAGTCATGCCCGTCGTCGATCAAACCGATGGCCGTGGCCTGGCGTGCGACCCGCTGACCGCCAATAATGCGTCGGCAATTCGCGGCAAGATTGCCCTGGTTGACCGTGGCACGTGCTCGTTCAACATCAAGGTGAAAAATGCTCAACTGGCAGGCGCTGTGGGCGTGCTGGTTGCCGACAATGCCGCCGGATCGCCACCACCCGGACTGGGTGGATCGGATCCCACCGTGACCATTCCGGCAGTCCGCATTACGAAAGATGACGGCGAGAAGTTGAAATTGGCACTCAAGCAACGTTCACGTAATCGCAGTGGGATTTATGCCGCACTCGGGATCAGTGCCACACAACGTGCTGGTAGTGACGAAGCTGGCCGCCTGCTGATGTTTGCTCCCAATCCTTACCAGCCAGGTTCGTCTGTTTCGCACTTTGATACCAGTGCGAGCCCGGATTTGCTAATGGAACCGTTCAACACTGAAAGCGTGAAACGTAATCTGGATGCACCGCATGACCTGACGTTCCCGTTATTGCGCGATCTGGGCTGGTAAGTCAGCCTACGACACTTTGGTGCATATGCTGCACCAAAGTGTTGCTCAATCAACAACAGCATGTCCAATTGCGGGCAAATATGCAACGCAGCCTTGATTACGCCAATTAACATCATTAATTTCGGATGTAAATAATTAACACATCAACCCAAAAACATAATGGGTTTAGAACAAATCAAATCAACACCTACCTATTAAGTTCAAATACTTAATAAAACCTACCCTTCCTCATTGATTGGCAATATGTGCATATAAAGCTCATATTTGCCCCACCACCCTCACTTCAAGCAACACGCTGGAACAGTCCTTGCTAAGCCAGTCATGGCATAGCGGGTCATGACATTTTGCACAGCGCAATGATCTGAAAGAAAAATCACGACCGAGCAATAAACCACCCATCGCCACTCAAACAATAGAGAAATAACATCAATTTTCTTCGAAAGGGTATTGCAAACAGCAATAAGAATGCTGTTAATATAAATAACAGAACACGCCAAGATTGCGAGTTCAAATAAATAACAAGAGAGAGGGAATAAATCGTGAAACCAATCACAACAATAGGGATCGCGGTATTGGCGGGTGGCCTGCTGGTGGCCACCCCCGCTTTTGCAACAGAGGATGCCAGCACCAACGAAAGTCAATTGAAGGTGTATCGTGATCCGGTCACAGGCAAATTGCGCGAAGCAGAGCATGATGAACCCAGCAAGCCTGCGGCACGCTCCAAACGCAGCATTCAACCGCTGGCTGCACCGGCAGCAGTGATCGAGCCACAAGCTCGCCGTACCCGCAGTGGTGGCACAGCCGTCAAACTCGGCGAAGAACACATGAACTATTCGGTGGCGGTCCGGAAGGCTGATGGTTCCATCGATACCCATTGCGTTGAAGGTAAAGCCGCTGCAGACACACTACGCCAAAACGGCACAGTTGTTTCCAAGCAAGTTGAGGAGACCAGCCATGATCATTAAACGCTGCGTTCTCTGCGTTTCCACCGCGCTGGCATGCCTGGCAATACCAACCATGGCATCGGCTGCCGCCCAGATCATCATTGTCAATGCCGATGGCCCAGGCGAAGGTTTCAACGACCCGACACCAGTCGCGCCAATTGGCGGTAATGCCGGCACGACACTAGGGCAGCAGCGCCTCAATGCTTTTCAGGCTGCGGCCGATCTGTGGGGCAAAAAACTGAATAGCTCCGTGCCCATTCGTATTCAATCCAACTTCGACCCACTGGAATGCGACAAGGATAGTGCCACGCTAGGCAGCGCGGGCCCACTTGAGGTTGGGGCTGATTTTCCCGGTGCCCCTAAACGCAACACCTGGTACCACGGCGCACTGGTCAACAAGCTGTTGGGGCAGGATGACTTTGATGGTCAGCCGGTGATTCGCGCACGTTTCAACAGCAATCTCGGCCAGGAAAACTGCTTGGCAGGTGGGGGCTTTTATCTGGGGCTGGACGGCAATCACGACAAGTTGACTGACCTGGTTGGCGTGCTGTTGCATGAATTTGGCCACGGCCTGGGCTTTTCCAATCTGACCAATGGCCAGACGGGCAAGCAATTGAATGGCAAGCCCTCAGCCTGGGATCATCTACTACTGGACACCAGCAACAACAAACGCTGGTCCAACATGACCACCAGCGAACGCGTTGCATCAGGTACCAATGCACGCAAGCTGGTCTGGACCGGCTCGAACGTGACTCGCGAAGCCAGTAAAGTGTTGAGCAAGGGCGTCCCGGAGCTGCGCGTGACCAGTCCCAGCCTGATCTCGGGCAATTATCTGGCAGGGCCCGCTGACTTTGGCCCGAAACTGACGGCACAAGGTCTGGCCGGTACCGTAGCCGGCTTCGCTGACCAAGCTGATGGCAAGGGCCTGGCTTGTGATGCGATTTCGTCCGGCAATGCAGCCCTGCTGATTGGCAAAATTGCGCTGATTGATCGTGGGAATTGCAACTTCACCACCAAAGTCAAAAATGCCCAAGTGGCGGGTGCCGTTGGTGTCATCGTGGTAGACAATACCCCCGGCTCCCCTCCACCAGGTTTGGTTGGCAGTGATGAGACCGTCACCATCCCGTCGATCCGTATCACGCAACAAGACGGCGACAAGCTCAAGTCCAGCTTGAACAGCGGCCGGACACTACGGGTCACGCTGGGATTGAACACCAAGCAATATGCGGGTGCCGATCTGGTCGGCCGGGTGCAGATGTATACGCCCAATCCCTATCAGCCTGGTTCATCGGTTTCACATTTCGACACCCTGGCCAGCCCGAACCTGTTGATGGAGCCGCACAATACCGATGAGGTGAAACGATCTGTGGACAGCCCACAGGATTTGACTTACCCACTGTTGCGAGACATTGGCTGGTAACACCTAAAAAGTATCAGGTCGGGCACGATGCATCTGCCCAAACCAGCCATGGTCAACGACGCCCGGCCACTGGTTACAAAGTAAAACGCCTCCCGGCAACCTACATGACAAGTAGGTTGCCGTCTTTTTCTGACCATCGTTCATATATTCGGTGTCGGATATCCACAGTCCGGATTGCCACAATAGCTTGGCCAATCAACGCTGCAGTATTGTCACGGCTCCCCACCATTGAGCCAAAGCAATGAAAAAGCCCTTCTATAAAGTCCTGTACGTACAGGTACTGTTTGCGATTGTGGCCGGCGTACTGCTCGGTTATTTCGAACCCAAACTGGGTGTGGATCTGAAGCCGCTTGGCGAAGGCTTCATCAAGCTGGTCAAGATGATCATCGCACCGGTAATCTTCTGTACTGTCGTGCACGGTATCGCCGGCATGCAGGACATGAAAAAAGTAGGCCGTGTTGGTGGCAAGGCACTGATCTACTTTGAAGTCGTCTCCACCATTGCGCTGGTAATCGGCCTGCTCGTCGCCAACGTATTTACCCCAGGTGCCGGTTTCAATGCCAACGTCGCCACGCTGGATGCCTCTGCGGTAGAGAAATACACGCAGAAAGCCCATGCTCAGTCCACCGTCGATTTTCTGCTGAATATCATCCCCAACACCTTCATGGATGCGTTTGCCAAAGGCGATATCCTGCAAGTACTGTTGCTGGCAATCCTGTTTGGCTTCTCGCTGTCCATGCTGGGCAACAAAACCAAGCCAGTGACAGATCTGATCGACAATCTGTCCCATGTCCTGTTCGGCATCGTCAACATCGTGATGAAAGCCGCCCCGATTGGTGCGTTTGGCGCTATGGCCTTCACCATTGGCAAATATGGTATCGATTCGCTGTTGCCAATGGCAAAGCTGATGGGTGCTTTCTACCTGACCTGCATCCTGTTTGTGGTATTGGTGCTGGGCAGCATTGCCCGAGCCATGGGTTTCAGCATCTTCAAATTCATCCGTTACATCAAGGAAGAACTACTCATTGTGCTGGGTACCAGCTCCAGCGAAAGCGCCCTTCCCCGCCTGATGAATAAAATGGAACGTCTTGGTTGCTCCAAACCCGTAGTGGGCTTGGTAGTACCGACTGGTTACTCGTTCAATCTGGACGGTACCAATATCTATATGACCATGGCTGCCTTGTTCATCGCCCAAGCAACCAATACGGATCTGACCCTAGGCCAGCAGCTGACGATTCTGGCTGTTGCCATGCTGACTTCCAAAGGCGCAAGCGGCATCACTGGTGCAGGCTTCATCACCCTGGCTTCAACTCTGGCAGTCATTCCGAGCATTCCGGTAGCCGGTATGGCCCTGATTTTGGGCATCGACCGGTTCATGAGTGAGGCCCGTGCGCTGACCAATTTCGTCGGCAATGCGGTAGCCACCGTTGTGATTTCCCGCTGGGAGAAAGAACTGGACCAAGCCAAGCTGGAACGGGTCTTGTCTGGTGCACCAGATGAAGAACCGGAAATGCCTGAAGTACTCAGCCATTTGACCAATACTGAAGCATCACCCCGCAATGTTCAGTTACAAAACTGAATCTCCAGATAACAAACAGCCCCGATTTCGGGGCTGTTTGTTTTTTAGCGATAGCACGATTCGGTCCTGCCGGTGAACCGGATCAATCCTCCAGCTCATCTGCTGCACGCTGCTGGTCCAGGCGCTCCATCGCCTCCACCGAAACCGCTTCCGCAGCCTCGTTGTAAAACTGCGTCGCCTGATCCATCTTCTTGTTACCGAACAAATTGATCAACGCATTCGCGTACTCGATACGCGCCACTGCAGAATCCGGCATCAAGGCAATTGCTTTGTCAAAATGTTCGATGGCTTGATCCTTGCTGGCACCATAGGTCAACCCAGCCATCATGCCGCCTACTTTACCGACGATCTCTGCATGGTAGCTGCCATAAGCCGCATGGGCTTCCCCATGCTCAGGTGCAATCGCCAGTGTTTTATCCAATGCAGCCTTGATCTTGCCAGCCAAGCCCTCTGCAAGTGCCTTAGCAATGGAGATGGTCTGACCATAACGGCCTGCTGCCATGGCGTAGAAATAATAGCTGTTGGGATTATCCGGCATGACCTCCTGAGCCGCTTCCGCCAGCGTCATCGCAGTCTGGAATGCCTCCATCTTGGCACGCTCATCATCCAACAATGCCGCTGCGTGAATCGCCAATGCCTTGGCAGCAGCGGTCAATCCTTCGCCGCCAGCTTCAGTTCCAATTGCATAGGCCTGCTCAAAATTACCCTGATGGTATTGGCGCCACGCCTCTTGTGCCTGTTTGTCTGCTGGATAAGGTTCGCAATCGCCACGATGCAATCTTGCCCAGTTCTTCTTAAGTGCCGTGCTGGCGTAGACATAGTTGTCCGACGGGTATGGAAAGGTCTTCCACTTCAGTGCTGCCATGCTGCGCTCCCTTATCGTGGGCAGCTTACGCACCGTCAAGCGTCTGACGCTGTCTAGTGGTGCCGTTCAGCCGACCCTATTGTGATGGGGCTCCTGACAAATGTACCAGTCGTTGCGCATGGCGGCAGGCATGATGACGACATATTGCAATGCCTGCAGACATTTCGTTCGGGCGCAGCAACCATGTCATGCCAAGGCCCTGGCTTTGTACGTCCATTTCGGACATCACATCGCGACCAGTCAAATCAATACTGAATCGGCAATGGCTCAAGGCTACGCCACATATACCATGTAGCGACCGAATGCCATGGCTGCCAACGACGCGCCACCTCTCGCATCTTCAGTTTGCTGATCGGCTGGCCATCGTTGTAATGCATGCTCATGGCACGCTGCAGGCCGATATCATCCACCGGCAGCACATTGGGCCGTGCCATGAAGAAAATCAGGAACATCTCGGCGGTCCACTGCCCGATGCCTTTGATGGAGGTCAACCGCTTGATCACTTCTTCATCGGTCAACTGCTCCCACTCCGCAGCTTGATATGGCGTGGCGATGAAATAGTGGGACAGCTCGTGCAAATACATGGCCTTGCGACTGGAAAGTCCACAACCTTGCAGATCAGGCAATTCATGTCGCAACAAGTCATGTGGCGACATCTCACCTACTTTTTCCAGCACACGCGCCCAGATCGACTCTGCCGCCTTCAGTGAGACCTGCTGGCCCACAATCGAACGCGCCAGCGTAGTGAATGCGTCACCACGGCTACGCATGTGTAACGGCCGATTACCAGCAATCAGCTTGGCTAACAGCTCATCAGCCTCAGCCAGCTCTTGCGTAGCTTGTTCCCAATAAGAAGGCGTAACGATTGCGTTCAAACGATAACCTCAGTTTCCCGCAACCATCATGCGATCAATCAAAATCGAACCGCATTGCTTGCTGCCACGTACCAGCACATCGTTGCCTACTGCAACAATGCCCTTGAACATATCCTTGAGATTGCCCGCGATGGTGATTTCTTCAACAGGGTACTGGATCTGGCCATTTTCCACCCAGAAGCCAGCCGCACCACGTGAGTAATCACCCGTCACCGGATTGATACCATGTCCCAACAATTCCGTTACGACCAAGCCGCGATCCATCTTGTGCAACAGTGCCTCAAAATCCTCACCCGTGCTATCCACCAACAGGTTATGGCAGCCACCTGCATTGCCAGTGGATTGCATACCCAGCTTTCGGGCGGAATAGCTGCCCAGGAAATAGCCATTGAGGACACCATCTTTCACCAGCTCACGATCACGGGTCAACACACCTTCCGCATCGAAGGGCGAACTCGCCAGACCTTTGACCAGATGAGGCAACTCACGAATCTGCACAATCGGGGAAAAAATCTGCTGCCCCAAGCTATCCAGCAGGAAGCTGGAACGACGATACAACGCACCTCCACTGACCGCGCTGACCAGGCTACCAATCAAGCCGGCCGCCAATGATGCCTCAAACAGCACCGGCACCTGGGTAGTATTGATTTTGACGGCGCCCAGACGACGGGCAGTCCGCTCTCCAGCAATACGGCCAACTTGTGCGGCCGATTCCAAATCAGCTGCGGCGCGGGCAACGCTATACCAATAGTCGCGCTGCATGGCACCATCCGCTTCGGCAATCACGGATGCCGACAGGCTATGGCGCGAGGATTCATAGCCATCACAGAACCCTAGGCTGTTACCGTAAATGAAATGCGATTGCTGAGTGGAAACCGTCGCCCCTTCAGAGTTGCTGATACGGGGATCGGCTGCTTGTGCAACTGCTTCACATTCACGAGCCAGCTCAATCGCATGCTCAACAGGCAGAGCCCATGGAAAACAGAGGTCAATCGCGGGGGTTTGCCTTGCCAGCAAAGCAGGATCTGCCAACCCGGCACAATCATCTGCTGCGGTATAGCGAGCGATCGACAATGCTGCCTTGACAGTATCAGCAATCGCACGCGGCGAAAAATCCGAGGTACTGGCGTGGCCTTTTTGTTGCCCAATGTAGACAGTGACCCCCACGCCTTTGTCGCGGTTGTATTCAATGGTTTCCACCTCACCCAACCGTACCGTCACATTCTGGCCGAACCCTTCAGATATCTCGGCTTCACAAGCGGTTGCGCCATTGGACGCGGCTTGGCGCAAGATGTCTTGAACGATATCGGTCAGGCGATCACGGGAATAGGCAAAAGCCTCGTTTGTGGCTGTTACGGTTTGTGTCATGAGGTCTTTTTCTTGTGCGGTTGCATGCGGTTGCCGACATCAACGCTGCCGGTAAACGGTCGTTTCAGCTATCATACCAAAGTTTCCAGACTCCTATTCATCATCAGGGTGTGACTCCCTGCAATGCCATGCATCAAGAAGACCAAGAACCCATTAGCAAGACCCGCCGCAAACAGGACATGCAAGATCTGCAAGACCTGGGTGCTGCCCTGGTCAAACTGTCGAAAGACCAATTGAAACAACTGGATCTGCCGGAAAAGCTGCGCGATGCCGTCAAAGAGGCACAACGCCTGACCGCTCATGGTGCGATCCGTCGCCAACTTCAGTATATTGGCAAAATCATGCGAGAAGTGGACCCAGTACCAATCCAGGCTTACCTGGATCGGCTATCCGGTGAATCAGCCGAGCATACAGCCTGGTTACACCAACTGGAACGCCTGCGTGATCGCCTGATGGCAAGCGATGAAGCCCTGCAAACCTTACTTGCGCAACACCCTCAGCTGGATGTGCAGCAAATGCGTACCATGATCCGCAATGCCCGTAAGGAACGCGAGGAGAACAAGCCGCCAAAACACTTTCGCGCATTGTTCCAAACCCTGCGTGAGCTGATTCCAGAACCCGCATTGCCAGGCCGTCCCGCTACCAGCCAGTCCACAGAACAAGGGGGTGAAGCATGAACCAAGTTTTGCGAGTCGGGCTGGTGTCGATTAGCGACCGCGCCAGCCAGGGCGTTTATGAAGACAAGGGCATCCCTGCACTGACTGATTGGTTGCAAACCGCCGTGAATAACCCGGTCGACTTTGTAACCCATCTTATTCCAGATGAACAACCCATTATTGAAGCCACTTTACGCGCCTTGGTGGATGACGATGGTTGCCATCTGGTGCTTACCACCGGCGGCACAGGCCCAGCCGAGCGCGATGTTACACCTGAAGCGACACTAGCCGTCGCAGACAAGGTCATGCCGGGCTTTGGTGAACAAATGCGGCAAATCAGCCTGCATTATGTGCCGACGGCCATTCTCTCCAGGCAAGTAGGGGTGATTCGAAAAGGCGCGCTGATCCTCAACCTGCCTGGTCAACCCAAAGCCATCAAGGAAACGTTGGAAGGCGTCAGGGATGCCGCAGGAGAAACACGGGTATCAGGTATATTTGCAGCGGTGCCATACTGCATCGACCTGATTGGCGGACCTTACATCGAAACCAATGAAACCATCATCAGGGCATTCCGCCCCAAGTCAGCACAGAAGCCAACGCCATGAGCACCCTCGACCTGCCCTGTGTTGAGATTGATCATCCCGATGCACGCCACAGCATCATTTGGTTGCATGGATTAGGCGACGACGGCCACGGCTTTGCACCAATTGTGCCAGTACTGCGCCTGCCAGCCGATGCGGCCGTTCGGTTTGTCTTTCCGCACGCACCAATGCGGCCGGTCACAATCAATGCAGGTTATGTCATGCGGGCCTGGTATGACATTCTGGAAATAGGGGACTTGAACCGCCGATTGGACGAAACCAACATTGTCGAATCTGTTGCCGCCGTTCATCGCTTGATCCAGTGCGAGATTGATCGTGGCATTCTTGCCAATCACATTGTACTGGCAGGCTTTTCCCAAGGCGGCCTGATCGCGCTGAATGCAGGCCTGAGCTTTGCTCAGAGGCTGGCTGGGATTGTTGCCTTGTCCACTTACTGGCCAGAGGCCGAGACTCCCGTGTTGGCACCTCATCCACAACAGGCCTCACTGCCCATATTTTGCGCGCATGGTGATTTCGATACGGTTGTGAACCCCAATCTAGGTCAAGCCGTGCGTGCCCGTCTCCAGTCATTGGGCTATCAAACCACCGCATATCGTTACGACATGGGGCACGAGGTCTGCCAGGACGAAATTCTCGATCTGTCAGACTGGCTACAACAGCATCTGCTGACAGAACACGCCCCGTCAAGCTGACATTTGACGGTAATATCGCCAAAAAAACGGGCAGCGTAAACACTGCCCGTTTTTTATGAAAGTATGTATTCAAGCGATTCAGTCGGAATCTACACGCGCCCAGACCCAATCGGCACCACGTGCCAAAATCTCCTTGAAGCGGACGTTGATTTCACGCCCCATCGAAACCAGGCTGACCTGCTTGTCCAATAGGTAATCCGCAGATCGCATCACGACGCCATTCACTTTCTGGGGATTGGATTTAGCCTGGGTGAAAATACCCTGGCTACTCGCCAGCAAATTGGCAGCATCCAAGTTACTCACCGAATATCTGCTCTGAATGTCACGGGCCTTGATTTCAACAGCTATTGGTGAATAGGCCAGCACCTGAATACCTGCATACATTTGCCCATCCGCCACCCGAGATAGCCGCCGCACCAGGGCCAGCTGCCATTGATCCGTTTTTTCCGGGCGCAAGCCAATCAAGGTATCCAGGCGAATCCAGTCATTTTCTACCACAGGCAGGACCGCACCATACCCGCCATCACTCTCATTGTTCACAACCCAGGTTTCAAAATCGCCAACGGTATGTTTCTGCAGGGTCGTGGCCAATGCTTGCGCTTGTCGCTGTCGTGTTCGGTCAGTGACAAAACCATACTGCCGCATGTCAAGCATTTCTTCAGCATTGAAGCTTTGCCGCCGTTCAGGGTCTGCAGTCCGGTCGTTGTCATATTTCACATGGTGGTAGATTTCTTTCATGCCGTGCATGACATCTATCATCTTACGAACTGGCACCCTGTCGCTATTCCGCTTCGGATGCCCACCACCGTCTGACGACCACGCCTGCAACAACAACTTGAGAAGCTCTGATGCGCCAGATTGGCGAAATGCCTCATCCAGACCAATGATCTTGCCGCCATCCAATGCATTTTTTACCAACGTCAGTTGTTCAATCAGCTCATATGTACCCCAATACCGGCCAAGACTGGCTGGCTCAGCTGGTTGATTACTCAAGCGTATGGCGGGTGACGCCCCAGTCAGATCAATCGCATACTGATGACGTCCATTCAGCAACTTTCGCTCGATCGTCACATGATGCGACCATAGATCCAACCATTGATCCACCATATCCAATTGCCGCGCGGTCAATGCACCGGTATTGACGGTCGCAAGCATCATGATCTGGATGAATTCATCCGCACATGAAGTATTACGCCCGGTCACTGCGTCATACAGCTGGAATGCATCACTATCAACACCCTTGACCTCCGCCAGACGGTAGACCTGATTGACTGTCGCCCAGAATTTCTTTTCCGGTGTCAGGAAACGGAAATACTGCCACTTGGCCTGCACGCCCAAATAGTTCAAGGTTCGGGCAATACAGCGAGGTAAAAAAGGCTCCAGTTCGGGCCGATTGCCATCTCGAACTTCCTTGATCATCATCAGGTAGGCATGGATCATGTGGTGGGCCAAGGTCATGATCAAATGCCATAATTTGCTCTCCACCGTTTTCGGCATACGGGGGTTTTGCAAGTATTGTAGGCATTGCGTCTCAAATGCAGTCTGAACCTGATCGTCCAGCCACATTAATGACTGCAACGAGGTTGCGTTGATAGGCACCTCGCCACCAATAAATCGATTCACCTCTTCCGCCACCAATTTCGGCAGCGCAGCCAAATCGCCTGTCTGAACCGTCTTCCACCAGCTCTGAGCCGCTTTGACGCCATCCAATGGGTCTGCAGCCTTTTTCCAAGGCAAGGTGATTTTACCAAGCATACTGACCACCACACGTTAACAGGTCCATCACATCCCGTACCCCGGAGATGACTAAAGTGTGTTGATCAGCCCACATGGTCAAGCCCCAGCACCAGTCACGTTGAAATCGACGATATCGAATCCGTCCCCTTGCTCCCTGCGGACAATCGGCTCCAAGCGGTAGGTTTTGCCAGATTCCGTGACCGTATAAGGGCGGCCGGTCAAGTACACGCCACTACGTAATAGGACCGAACAACCCGTCATACCTTCCAAGCTAGAACCAAACAGTATTGCAAGTTCATTATTCAACTGACGCTCTTCATCCGGCGCAGCAAAATCAATCGAGATTGGTACAACACGCGCCCCCACCACCTCAACACCAATCAAACTCTGACGTTCCATATTCATTTGCAGGCGGCGCACTACGCCCACCTGCCATTCAGCATGCATGTCGGTCTTGATCCCGACCAGACTACCAATACGTAACCAGTCGCTATGTACCTGCGGCAAACGTGCACCGAAGCCGCCTAGACTGATGTCCTGCACCAACCAGCTTTCAGCATGCTGCTCAAGCTCCACAGGCGTCGAGGCACACTCATCCAACCATCGTTGGGTATCTTCGGTAACGAAACCAAACTGCTCAATGTCGCGCTTTTGCCGCTCAAGTAGCTCTACCTGAGTAGGCGCTGCGTCATGCTGCCGAAATTGCGAGAACACCACAGCCCGGATGACATCCGTTACGCCATGCACAACAGTCAGTCGACCATAGGCAGGCAAACGTGGCCATTTTCTTTCAGGCGGCGTCAGGCTCCAGTAAAACAATAAATGCTGCAGCACTTGCTTCAGACTGGATACGGGCGCCCCCAAACCTGAACTGCCAGCAGAAATTGCGGATGGATTATCCAGAGCACGGGCCAGTTCCTGCAAACGGACACCTGCCTCACCGGTGCCGATGAAGCGCACCCGTGGTCCATATTGCATACCCGCCACCAAGCGACCGGGGGGGTGGGTTGCAGACAAATCGTAGTAGAAACAGCTTTTTGTATCTGGCGCACTGGTGATGTCCAAGTACTCTGACACGTCATCGATTGTACGCTCGGCCAAGTCGATCTGCTGCGGTAACAGGCTATCCGGCGACGATGCTGCCAGAAACAGGGTCTTCAGGAATTCAGCCTGAGGAGTGGTCGGGCGCTCGCTATGGTCATACAACGTCACCACCGTGCGCTCCAACCGATTCGCCTCCACAAACATCCACAACCGCGACAGCGAATGCCAAACAATATCTTCAACGGGGCCATATTGAAGCAGCATGATCTTGTGCATCATGACCACACCGTGCAGACCTCGTGCCGCCAACTTGCCCAATTGTTCAGAGGTGATTTCGGCACCACGGCCACCCATGGCATGTGCATCCAACGTCATCAGGTAAGCAGCAACCAGCGCCTTCCAGTAATCGCACAAGGCACGCCAAATAGCGCGCTCACGAAACTTGGCGGCCCGGGTCTGCGCTAGATATTCATGCTGCAACTTACGCTGAAAGGCATGGCCAGCAGCATCCAACAGCATGATCACACTAGTACGCACTGCCAGCCGATAACCCTCAGCATGAGTCACCGACTCAATCCAGGCAGTCACTTCCTGAATCGATTTGAATGGATCCCCTTGTGGCAAATCAATCAACAGGCGTTGTGCAGTCTTGACATCGCGCATCGGGTGATCAGGTTTGGAGACAATACGTCGCAGCCAGCTTGTCATGGTTCTTATGTATTTTGGTTCAGAGCAAGGATCATGTAACGATTGAGCAGCCTATTCAGTAGCCCAGCCTTCCGCCGCCTCAATGGTGTCGAACAGCTGTACATCAATATTGATGAACAAACGGGATACCCAGGCACTCCACGCAACCCATTGGTCGTTGGTCACTACCGCAATCTTTCCGAAATCGGCTGCGTGGGTACGAGTAAATTTTATCTCCTCCCAAGCCATATCCAGCGTATAGCCGGTCATGTCTCGCAGATCCAGTAGCAGATTAGGTTTACCGTGGAACTTGATGGCATACAACACATCGTCTTCGAACTGTTTGTAATCAGCCAGCATGAATTCGCCAAAGACAGCGACATTGACCGTATTACCTTGTTGTTTGATAGTGATCATTGCGGGACCTTATCAGTTTACTACCGACTGAACTTATCAATCTTTTCAAGCAAATATAATACAAGCATGAACGGGAACTATTCCATTGTAGTGTATATCCCGTCAATCGACCAATCAGCACCTTGCCTGACGGTCATTTCCGGCATACAGACAGGCGTGTCGCCATTGCGCCAGACAGGATCACCAATACAATACCACTCCAAGCAGATATAGATGGAATGTGATCCCAAACCAACCAACCCGCCAGCGCTGAAAAGACCACCGTGCTATAAGCCAGACTGGCCACCATCAAAGTTGCCCCTGTCGAATAGGCTCTCGTCAAGGCAAGCTGGGCAAGGGTTGCAGAAGCCCCCATACACAATAGTATTAACGCACCCGCCCCGGTGATGGCACTGAAGCGGTGCACCAGCATCCAGGCACCCGCCCCTAAGCTGGAGATCAGCGAAAAATAAAATACCACTCGGTATTCAGGCTCACCAATCTGGCCCAGCTGACGTACATTGATCATAGCAATTGCCGCCAGAAAGCCGGAACACAGACCTAAGAAGCCCTCGAATAGCTTGTCTTGCTCAAAGGTCGGCTGTAACAGGCAACTGACGCCGACAAATCCCACAACCACCGCGCCCAACAGTCCCCAGACGGGTCGCTCGTGGTACCACCAGATCAATAATGGAGCAATAAACAGTGAAGAGGTGTAGTTCAACGTGACTGCGGTTGGCAACGGCAATGCCACGATTGTGTAGAAATAAAGCGATAAGGCCCCAAGACCAGAGAGGCTTCGATAGACATGGTTACGCCAATACGGAGTGCGTAGTGAATCCCCACGAATCAGGATAATCAACCAAACCACCAGCAAGCCAACAAAAGATCGGTAGAACACCAACTCTGCGGGAGTGAAGTAAGCGGCGCCAATCTTGACGCATACACCCATACAGGCGAACAGCACGCCAGCCACCAACATCCACAACGCGCCGGTCTTACTTTGCAAAGAAGACATCAATAAAAAAACGGAGCTTATGCTCCGTTTTCAGGCAAGATAACTTAATGAGCATATCAAAACCGAGGTTCGATTTCCCGGCGCAGGAAGGCATGGAAATGCAACATACCATCTTCCATGGGTGACTGGTACGGGCCAACTTCATTCCGCCCCTCAAGCCAAAGCGCCTTACGACCTTCATCCATGCGCTCGGCAATCTCTTTGTCTTCAACACCGGTTTCCATGTAAGCACTCTGTTCTGCATCGCAGTACTCAGGCTCAAACAACGCGATATCTTCCGGGTAATAGAACTCGATCACGTTGATTGTTTTATCCACTGCCACCGGGATCAGTGTCGAGATTACCAAGCAATGTGGATACCATTCCACCATGATATTAGGATAATAGACCAGCCAAATTGCACCATGTTTAGGTGCCTCGCCATTGCGATAATTCAGTACGGCTTCGTGCCATTTACGGTAGATGTCTGAACCTGCCTTCTTCAGCTCATTCAACACACCAACCGTTTGCACACTGTACCAATCGCCGAATTCCCATTTCAACTCATCGCAATTGACGAAATTACCCAAGCCTGGGTGGAACGGGACAACATGGTAATCTTCCAGATATACCTCAATGAAGGTCTTCCAGTTGCACTTCAGCTCGTCAATTTCAATCTTGTGCAGCTTGTATCCAGAAAAATCCAAATCTTCTGCCACGCCCAGATCGGCCAAATCCTTCGACACATCTCGTGCGCCGTTGAACAGCATTCCATTCCAGTTCTGCAATGGGCTCTTGTTCAGGTGCAAGCAAGGATTCTGCGGAAAATGTGGTGCGCCTTTAAGTTGGCCATCCATATCATAAGTCCAACGATGCAACGGACAAACAATATTGGTGGCGTTGCCATTACCTTTCAACATAATGGCTTGACGATGACGGCAGACGTTGGAAAGCAATTCGACGCCATGCTCGTTACGCACCAGCATCTTCGAATGCCCCATCCACTCCAACGTCTGATAATCCCCTATTTCCGGCGTCATCAGCTCGTGGCCGACATAGCCCGGGCCGTATTTGAACAGCACCTCCTTTTCTATCTCCAGGATGTGTTCGTCAAAATACCAATGAACCGGAAGCTGCGGTTGCGCCGCAACATGCAACGCGTTTGCGTTAGCCAGATCAGACATGTCCAGACCCCTCTAGAAGCCAAAACAATCCGGTCTCGCCAGGCGAGGATACGGAGTGGCAAATTACCAAAAAATGGAAGTCGCGTATTGTGCCCCCACCCCCCCCCCGGGGCAAGCAAAATGTTTGGGGAAAAGCTATATCAAATGAAGACCATAGATTTTTTGATCAGGATCAAAATCTCCCCTCACAAAATTTGTTCTACGATCAGTTACCTACCTCAAAACCAACACTTTGCAAAATCCCTTTCCATTTCCGCGCCTTGCAAAGGGTTAACTTGAGCGGAACCGCATGATTTTTGGCCTCGCGTCTCGTATTCTTATAATTTATGCCAAGACGACTGGCGATCAACTCGATGTTGCAAAGTTGGTCGCACCTAGTGGCATGCGGTATCATCAGCGATTACCCCATACATTCATTCACGCTCGAGATAGCATGCCGAAAAGCCCGAAAACTGCAGCGCCCGCTTCCTTTGAAGCCGCGTTAAGCGATCTGGAAAAGCTGGTGGCCGAGATGGAAAGTGGCCAATTGACGCTGGAAGCCTCGCTGGCTGCCTACAAACGTGGCGCGGCACTCCTACAGTATTGCCAAACCACCCTGCAGGATGCGCAACAACAGGTTCGCATCCTGGAAAACGACAACCTTCAACTGTTCGGTCAAGATGAACAATCCTGAATTCCTCGCCTGGGCAAATGATCGCCAGCAACACATCGAAACGGTGCTGGCGCAGTTGATCCCCAGCCAGACCGTCCTGCCACAGCGATTACATGACGCCATGCGCTACGCCACACTTGGTGGCGGCAAGCGTGTCAGACCACTATTAGTCTATGCCAGTGGTACGCTGATGCAAGCCAGCCCGGCACATCAGGATATTGCTGCCGCAGCAGTTGAACTGATCCACGCATACTCATTGGTCCATGATGATCTGCCTTGCATGGACAACGATACGTTACGCCGAGGCAAGCCCACCTGCCATATAGAATTTGACGAGTCCACTGCATTATTGGCGGGCGATGCCCTTCAAACCCTGGCATTTGACCTGCTTTCGAATCAACCTGCCGCGGCCTCGCCAACAGCACAGTTGAAAATGGTGGGCCTGCTCGCACAAGCTGCCGGCTCACATGGCATGGCAGGCGGCCAGGCGATCGATCTGGCTTCTGTCGGTCTGCAGCTGTCATTACCAGAGCTGGAGCAGATGCACATTTTGAAGACCGGGGCTTTAATTCGTGCCAGTGTATTGCTCGGTGCCCATGCAGGCTCGTCAATCAATGACAGCGAATTGAGACAGCTTGACCATTTTGCCAAGTGTATTGGATTAGCCTTCCAAGTCGTCGATGATATCCTGGATGCCGAGTCGACCTCTGCAACACTTGGCAAAACCGCTGGGAAAGATGCAGAACAGAACAAGCCGACCTACGTCTCCTTATTGGGATTACGCGACGCCAAAGCACATGCACAAGCCTTACTAGCGGACGCCCAGGAAAGCCTCACCCAGTTTGGTGAGCGTGCTAACCACCTATTGGCGCTGGCGGATTTCATTGTCGCCCGCAAATTCTGATCGATTGACGTATCGACGCACACGCCTCGCATACAGAGAAGCCAAGATGTACGACCTATTGAACACTATTTCCTGTCCGGCAGAGCTACGAAAGCTGGAACGTAGACAACTAAAACAGCTGGCCGATGAGCTGCGTGAATTTCTTGTGGAATCGGTCAGCAAGACCGGTGGCCACTTGGCTTCCAACTTGGGCTCCATTGAGCTGACTATTGCGCTCCATTACGTCTACAACACGCCAGAGGACCGGTTGGTTTGGGATGTCGGGCACCAAAGCTACCCACACAAGATCCTGACCGGACGCCGGGAGGCCATGTCCCGATTACGCATGAAAGATGGCATTGCAGGCTTTCCCAAACGGGAGGAAAGTGAATATGACACGTTCGGCGTTGGTCATTCTTCCACTTCGATTTCCGCCGCGCTTGGCATGGCAGTCGGCGCCAAGCTGAAGGGCGAAGACCGGAAAACCGTTGCCATCATTGGTGATGGAGCAATGACTGCAGGGATGGCATTTGAAGCATTGAATAATGCCGGGGCTATGGATGCCAATATGCTGGTCATCCTCAACGACAATGAAATGTCCATTTCACCCAATGTGGGTGCACTGAACAATTATCTAGCCAAACTGATCTCCGGAAAGTTCTTCAATAGTGTTCGCAAGGGCGGCTCCAAGTTATTGGAAGCCGTACCACCGGTCCATGAGTTTGTGCGACGTGCGGAAGAACATACCAAAGGCATGTTCACGCCGGGGACATTATTTGAAGAGTTCGGCTTCAATTATATCGGCCCGATTGACGGACATGATCTGGATGGCCTGATCCCCACCCTGCAAAATCTGAAGAATCTGGAGGGGCCACAATTCCTGCATATCGTGACGCGTAAAGGTCAAGGTTACAAACTAGCCGAAAATGACCCTGTGCTGTATCACGGTGTCAGTAAGTTCGACAAGGAAAATGGGATTGCTGGTGGAAAAACAGGTGGCAAACCAACCTATACCCAAATCTTTGGCGATTGGTTGTGTGATATGGCCAGTCAAGACTCACGCTTGGTAGGCATTACACCAGCCATGCGCGAAGGCTCGGGCTTGGTGCGCTTTGAAAAAGAGCATCCGGATCGTTACTTTGATGTTGGTATTGCTGAGCAACATGCCGTGACCTATGCCGCAGGTTTGGCATGTGAAGGAATGAAGCCGGTTGTTGCGATTTATTCGACCTTCCTGCAACGCGCTTATGATCAACTCATTCACGATGTTGCACTACAGAACCTGCCAGTGGTATTTGCCATTGATCGAGCTGGCTTAGTAGGTGCTGATGGCCCCACTCACGCTGGCGCTTTCGATATTGCCTATCTGCGTTGCATCCCCAATATGATGGTGATGACGCCGTCAGACGAAAATGAATGTCGTCAGATGCTATACACAGCTTTCCAGCAAGATTGCCCCACTGCCGTACGCTATCCCCGCGGTACCGGACCAGGTGTTGAACTTCAATCCACCATGACTACGTTACCCGTCGGCAAGGGCGAAATTCGTCGCCGAGGTAGACGTGTGGCCATATTGGCTTTTGGTTCCATGATGACACCAAGCTTAGCGGCAGCCGACCAGCTTGATGCCACTGTTGCCAACATGCGTTTTGTCAAACCGCTGGACAAAACGCTGATCAAACAATTGGCCACAGAGCACGATCTGCTGGTCTCGGTTGAAGAAGGCTGCATCATGGGTGGAGCTGGTTCTGCGATTGCCGAGGCGTTATATCAGGCTGGCATCGCGACCCCGTTGTTGCAACTTGGCCTACCTGACAGCTATGTCGAACATGGCGATCCCGCCCTGCTGCTCGCAGGTTGCGGATTGAATACGGAAGGCATTGTCAACCGCATTCAGGCTCGCTTGGCAGCATTGGATCAATAGTTATTATCAATCGCTTTCCGAAAGTAAATCGGATAAACTTTACATACCCGACTTGTTTAATCGGGTATTGCCCGCATCATATCAAGCAATACCCGTCACAGGAAAAGCCATGACATCTGCAGATACACAAGCCATTGCTGACGTACAGAATTCGCCGGATCATCGCAATCTGGCCATCAACAAGGTCGGCATCAAATCCATTCGCCACCCGCTGAAAGTGGCTGACAAGGCCAGTGGCGTGCAACACACCGTGGCCATGTTCAATATGTATGTGCATTTGCCCAAGCACTTCAAAGGCACTCACATGTCACGCTTCGTGGAGATCCTCAACAGCCACGAAAAGGAAATTTCGGTCGAATCGTTCGAGACCATGGTGCGTGAAATGGTAGACCGCCTAGAAGCTGAATCTGGCTACATCGAGATGAGCTTCCCTTATTTCATCAACAAGACTGCACCGGTTTCCAGCGTACAAAGCTTGCTAGATTATGATGTCACCTTCATCGGCGAAATCCGCAACGGCCAATATACCCAGACTATGCGAGTCCTAGTGCCGGTAACCAGCTTGTGCCCTTGTTCTAAAAAGATCTCTGAACGTGGTGCCCACAATCAACGATCTCACGTGACCGTATCGGCTCGCACCAATTCATTGGTCTGGATTGAGGAGTTGGTACAGATGGTCGAAGCCCAGGCATCTTGTGAACTGTACGGCTTGCTGAAGCGACCGGACGAGAAGCATGTCACCGAACGCGCCTACGACAATCCGAAGTTTGTTGAAGACATGGTTCGTGATGTTGCGGCACAATTGAACGCCGATCATCGGATCGATGCCTATGTGGTGGAGTCGGAAAACTTTGAATCCATCCATAATCACTCAGCCTATGCATTGATTGAAGCTGATAAGACTGCAAACTGATCAGCCAATAAAAAAGCGGGTTTCAAAACCCGCTTTTTTATCACACAAAATCCATCAGTAACGCTGTGTCAGCGTCATGGTCGTACCTTCACGCTGCATTGCCAGCCGGTTCAGAAAACTCATACCCAACAACACCATGCCGCCCGTGTGCTCACCTTCCGAGACAGAACCTTCCACATCATACAAGGTAATGTCATTCACCTTGACAGCGCGAAGCTTGACCACATAGACAGGTGCTAAGCCATTCGCCGTCTGAGTCATTCCACGTCGTCCACTTTTATAGTCAATACCCGCACTCCGTGCCTGTGATGCACTCATCGACACCAAACTGGCACCCGTATCAACCAGTGCGCGCATATTGGCACCATTGACACTGATCGTAGTAAAGAAATGACCTGTTTCATCGGCATACAGTGTAGTCTTGCTTCCAGACCCTCCACCACCACCAATACGCAATGGTGCTTCACCTAGCCCCACGGTTTTCCGCTTGCCATCAATGTCGAATGTAGCGCGCCCTGACTCGACTGACACTAGCTTGACAGCATTGAAGGTTTCGCCAATCGACATCACCTTCTCTTTACCACCATCCACCCGGACCACGGCCTTGCTCCCCATCACGCCAATTAAGGCAACTTCTGCCGCCATCGCTGGCATAAACGTCCCCAGCATGACGGAAAACATGAGCCATTTCTTCACACCAACCTCAATCCCGAAAGTTTTGATACTGCAGTGGAAACTCCGTAATGTCTTTACGTACCAATGCAATCGTATCCTGCAGGATATCACGTTTGGCACCAGACACTCGGACTGCATCACCCTGAATGGATGCCTGCACTTTCAATTTACTATCTTTGATCAGCTTGACAATCTTCTTCGCCAATTCGGTTTCAACACCAACCTTAACAGTGATGGCCTGCTTGACCTTGTTACCGCTGACTTTTTCCACCTTGCCTTCGTCCAGACAACGAACATCAACGTTTCGCTTGGCCAGTTTAGCACGCAGAATATCCTTGACCTGATCAAGCTGAAATTCATTGTCTGAAAATACGGTCAGTATCTTCTCAGCTTGTTCGACACGCGCATCGCTTCCCTTGAAATCAAAACGCGTACTGACCTCTTTATTGGTCTGGTCAACCGCATTACGAACTTCAACTTCATTCACTTCGGAGACGATATCAAATGAGGGCATGGGTCAATCCTGCTTGATTCTAAAGCAGACTATTTTACTTGATTCCGCCAGTCACAGCAGCTAAACCACATACAGTACTACCCGCTCAGTGAAAACTTCCATTATGGGCGCCAGCCATGATCCATGCGGATCGCACGATCAATACGGATGCGTTCTTCTTCGCGCAGGATAATCCGACGTCGTAGCAAGTTGCGGTCATTTTCACTACCTACTTGCTTCAGCTGCTTCTCCAAAGATGTAATCTCGCGATCTAAACGATCCCGATCATCTTCCAAGACAGCACGTTGTCGCCCTTGCTGATAGCCATTCAGAAACTCTGGCTCACCACGCCCGACACATACACCCGCATAATGGCGGCCATAACGGCCAGCGTTATAGCCACTTTCCGCTGTACAGTAACGTCGTAACCCCTGCTCTCGGCCATCAAAATAAGCCTTCCGATCAGGTACTATCCCCAGCTTGCCGCATGCTTCAGTATGCGATATTACACGCCCGGAATCATAACCATATGCACCATCCCGGATGCCTTGCTCATACCAGTCAACTTGACGGCATTCGCGCTCAGACATGGACGCACAACCTCCTGCCAACAAGACAGAAGCCAACAGCACCGGGATAATCGAAAAACGAGAAAAAGTGTCAGTATCCATTCGCGAAGATTAATGCGTTTGCGCTGAATGTGCCATTAACAACACTAACATCCAATCTTGCCACGCATGCAATCACGCCATAAAAAAGCCGAAAACCAAATCTACTCGGTCTTCGGCTTTTTACAAATACATCCGCAATCATCTTGCGGCGCCAGGAGAAATGGTGATGTTAGTAGAGGAGAAGAACTATCACCACAAAGGACCCGGTTTCACCAAGCAAAGCGTTGTGAAAACACCCCCTTATCCAAAATGGCATACATAGTGAAGTGTTTCAAGGACATCAATGTCAAAAGTAGAATGACCAGGCACCTCAAACAACTGCCCGCCTTTATAAGTTACCCAATCCTCAGTATCAACCAATCGGACCTTACATTGCCCCTCAATCAACTCCATCACCTCAGGCGAGCCCGTATTGAATGTAAGCTGCGAAGGCAAAATCACCCCAACAGATATGCGTGTACCATCAGCCAGCAATACAGTGTGGCTGACACACTTGCCATCAAAATAGACATTGGCTTTTTTGACTACGCTAACTTGATCGAACTGCGACATCCGGCCTTCTCCTGACGATGTAATGAACTACAATGACGGGCACTCAATACTTGGCAAGGGAAGTACTTAGGTTGTTCCGAGCCCATCTTTTGGGATAACTATCCGATAACCTTGGAAATAACAGTCTTGATCAGGAATCCAACTACGCCAAAACCCAAGGTACCAAACATAACGATTGTGCCATATTTACCAGCTTTGGATTCCTTGGCCAGATCATAGACGATAAAACCCATGTACAAGATCAATCCAGTCACACAAATCTGCAACGACAACTCTGTGAACAGCTCTTCGCTCATTGCTGCAACGCACCATTCAATTGGCAAAAAGAAAACTGCCTAAATCGATTCGCACACCAATCACCAATCAATCTTCCTCAACATCGTGCAGCAAAGACTTGCTGGTACTCAAGGGAAGACACCTGGCTGGTATGCTGCCGATCAGCAGCAAGTTCCGTATATTTTAACCAATATTTCATTGCATAGCAGCAATTTACTGCAACATTTCATACACTTGTTTAAAGAAAAAGCGTGCCATAGGCACGCTTTTTGTGGGAATCATCGTAATCAACCGCGTTTTCGGGCAGCTATTCTCATACGAAGTGCGTTCAGTTTGATAAAACCACCTGCATCAGCCTGATTATAAGCGCCGCCATCATCATCAAAAGTAGCAATCGCCTGATCAAATAGCGAATCCTTTGAATCGCGTGCCACAACCGAGACTCCCCCCTTATACAATTTGATGCGGACCCAGCCGTTGACATTCAATTGGGTATGATCGATCAACACTTGCAAGGCTTTACGCTCCGGGCTCCACCAGTATCCGTTGTAGATCAGGCTGGCATAGCGGGCCATCAAGTCATCCTTCAAATGCCCCACTTCACGGTCCAGTGTAATTGATTCAATTCCACGGTGTGCCTTGAGCAAAATGGTACCGCCAGGTGTTTCATAACATCCACGTGATTTCATGCCAACGTAGCGGTTTTCCACCAAATCAAGACGACCAATACCATGCTTGCCACCAAGCTCGTTCAATTTCGCCAACATGTCATGCGGCTTAAGGCGTATGCCGTTGATAGCAACAGCATCCCCTTGCTCAAATTCAACATCAATGTATTCCGGCGTATCCGGTGCCGCCTCTGGAGATACCGTCCAGCGCCACATCGACTCTTCGGCTTCTGCCTTGGGATCCTCCAGATGGCGCCCCTCAAAGGAAATGTGCAATAGGTTGGCATCCATGGAATATGGCGCGCCACCTTGCTTATGCTTCATCTCGATGGAAATGGCCGCTTTTTCTGCATAATCAAGCAATTTTTCGCGCGATAACAAATCCCACTCGCGCCAAGGTGCAATTACTTTGACACCAGGTTTGAGGGCGTAGTAACCCAACTCAAAACGGACCTGATCATTCCCCTTACCCGTTGCACCGTGGGATACCGCATCTGCACCAACTTGATTCGCAATTTCGATCTGACGTTTCGCAATCAACGGTCTGGCTATCGAGGTACCAAGCAGGTATTCACCTTCATAAATTGTGTTGGCACGGAACATCGGGAACACAAAATCACGCACAAACTCTTCGCGCAAATCATCGATAAAAATGTTCTCAGGCTTGATACCCAGCTTCAGGGCCTTGGCTCGAGCGGGCTCCAGCTCCTCTCCCTGACCGATATCCGCAGTGAAGGTCACCACTTCGCATTGATAGATATCCTGCAGCCACTTGAGAATGACTGAGGTATCCAGACCGCCAGAATAGGCAAGCACGACTTTCTTGATGTCAGACATAGGTTCGACTCTCTACGATACAACTTTGAAATAACAATCCGACCGCATCGGCACGGCCTCGATACAAATCTGGCATTGCAACTCACCAAGCGCCTGCTGATAAGCTTCACTCAGCACCGGTAATACGCTTTGTGCCGTTCGTGCCATGACGATATGGTCGCGCTTATCAAGCATATGAATTTTCAGGTGGACAAACGCATGTTTCACATCACCGGCCCCAACAAAATAGTCATCCAATCGAATGGCACGACTTTTGATCTCATCCAGCAAAAACTCGCCAGATGCGAACAGGGTGTCATGCAAACGACGGAACAACTCCCGACGATCTACATATGTTTCGAGGTTGGCGGTATATTCGAGAATCAGGTGCGGCATGGCAATCATTCAGGTTGGTGACAAACAGCCTCGATGTTTTGTCCATCAGGATCGAGAACGAACGCGCCATAGTAGTTGGGGTGATAGTGGGGGCGCAAACCTGGCGAACCATTGTCCTGCCCACCCGCAGCAATGGCCGCGTGATAAAACGCATCAACCATCGCACGACTGTCGGCCTGAAACGCTATATGCATGATCGGCTTATGCGGGGTACCTCGACTGATCCAGAAATCAGGTTTGGGGGCCACGCCAAAACCAGCCCCTTCATAACCACCCGCCTCTTCACCTTTGAATTCATACAACATACTGTAGCCCAATGGTGCCAGCGCTTGCTGGTAGAAAACCTTACTCTTTGCATAGTCACCGACTGAAATACCAATATGATCCAGCATCATGCGATCCTTTCAACTTGGGTCATAGCATCTGCCATCATTTGATTTGACTGATTATCAATGCAGTCAATCCCGTCGTCCAAGAGTAGCTGCCCCACATCAGGCCAAGCGCCCCAGCAACAGATACTCAAGTAACGCTTTTTGGGTATGCATGCGATTTTCAGCTTCGTCCCACACGACCGATTGGGGGCCATCAATCACTTCCGCAGTAACTTCTTCTCCACGATGTGCTGGCAAGCAATGCATGAACAATGCGTCAGGCTTGGCTGCCTGCATCATGTCGCTATCCACCTGCCAAGCCGCAAACAGCTTTTTACGATCATCCTCCTCATCTTCCCAACCCATACTGGTCCAAACATCGGTAGTCAGCAAATCTGCATTGCGTGCCGCTTCCATTGGATCAGCAAATACCTTGAGATTGCTACAGGCATCATCGCCAGCATCCAGTTCAAACCCTAGCGGCGTAGATACATTCAAGGTGAAATCAAAGATTTTTGCTGCCTGCAACCACGATCTCGCAACATTATTACCGTCACCAATCCAAGCCACCGTCTTCCCAGTTATCGCACCGCGGTGTTCTACAAAGGTGAAGATATCCGCCATGATCTGGCATGGATGGTGTTCATCCGTCAGTCCATTGATGACGGGCACACGCGAATATTGTGCAAAGCGCTCAATAATGTCCTGGTTATAGGTACGAATCATCACGATGTCGACCATGCGTGAGATGACGCGTGCTACATCTTCAATCGGTTCACCACGACCCAGCTGAGTTTGCCCAGTGGTTAAGTTCAGTGCAATTCCACCCATTTGATACATGCCAGCTTCAAAACTGACGCGTGTTCGTGTAGATTGCTTCTCGAACACCATGGCCAGGGTCCGATCTTTCAGCGGCTGATAGGCCAGATAGTTCTTGAACTGGTGTTTGATCCACTTGGCGCGCTGGAACAGGTATTCAAATTCCTCGCCAGTGAAATCCTTCAACTGCAGAAAGTGTTTCATACTCATAGTGCACCCAATTGCCCTGCCAATACATGGGGGCGATAGTGTAAGCCGGCATCTGCCGGATGATTGGTAAAGACCTTGCTTAGCAAGCAATGAACCACCAAGCAAGTTTTTCCGCAGGAAATCAAATTTGTTCGATGCCGACAACCACGTTGACTGTCATGATCCAGCTGAATGGGTAATCATGGGCTATTCACAAACATCTTCCCCATAAACACCCCAAAGAATGGAATTTTGACGCGGAAAGGGCCATATTTAACCCAATCAGTTGCGCCTTGCAACTATAAATTTCTTTAATGCGACAAATTGATACGAATTTGCGACATTCCTTACCAGGGAAAGTCGAGGGGATTGAAAGGTACGCCGCAGTCTCTTGGCAATAGCGATCCGCGTTCAGCAAACATACCCATTTCACTTAGAACTCAAACAAATACCTAGCAGCAATGTACTTCCACACAGACAGCATCCTAGCCTGCCGAAGCACTTGGATACTTAGCCAAAGGCGGATTCAATACGACTACGCCCACTCTGCTTGGCACGATACAACGCGGCGTCTGCTCGGCTGAGCAATCGGTCTGGCTCAGTACCATCTTTTGGATATTCTGCAATACCAGCAGAAAAACTCAAGCCAACCAAATCTGCCCCATGATAAGTGATGCGCTGTTCACACCACTTACCCAACATTTCAGCCGTGCGCATGACAGCCGTTGACGTATCGATATCGTGCATTACCACACAGAATTCTTCCCCACCATACCTGCAGGCGAAATCGCTCCCCCGCACCGACGACTGTAGCAAATCCGCAAAAGCCACCAGTACGGCATCACCAAAAGCATGGCCACGGCTATCGTTGATTGCCTTGAAGTGATCAAGATCAAATAACACAACACACAAGGTAAAGTATTGCCGAGCAGCCAATTGCAATGCAGCCCGCAATTCGTCTTGCAAGTGGCGACGGTTGTATAGGTTAGTCAACGGATCGCGAACCACCAGTTCCCGCAACTGATCACGCAACGATTCCACCTCAACCACTTTGTTTCGTAACGAAAGATTCAGCCGCTCAAGATCACGCGCGGCATGTTCAGCCTCTGCCTGACGGGCAAGCGCGAAATCGCGCTCCATCCGAGTCCTGGCAATCTCATGTTGAATAGCCATGCTCTGCACCCTCGCTCCAGTGGCCAATCGAGCCATATCTTCCTTTGATGCAAAGAAACGCTTAATCGTAGTCAAAGCTTGCTGTGCATCACCTTGACGTTCGTAGAGCTCAGCCAACGACTTGAGTGTTTCAATCTGATAATGTCGATCCGGTACCTTATCCGCCAAACGTAACGCCTGCTCCATCAAAGCCAACTCCGTCACAGCATTACCATCCCGATGTGCCAGCAAAGCGTCAACCCAAAGGCAATGCACCAAGCAAGCATCATCAGATACAGACTGCGCCATCTGACGGGCATCATCCAGAAACTGTCTAGCCGTATCGGTTTCACCTCGAATGGCAAAGGTTTGTGCTGCGATGGCGTTGAAAAAAGCCAAATCTCCGGTCTCAACCCAATCTGTACGGCCAAGCAACGGGGCAACCAGCTCATAGGCAGCAGAGGTCTGCCCTTGCGTGATGTGATAAAGCGCAAGATTGCCAACTGCAATCGGCCTGATAAATGGCAAATTGACAGAACGGGTGATATCTACCGCCATCGACAACAAACGCAAGGATTCAGCATGGCTCCCCAACATCAGGTGCACATAGCCAAGATTCATACTGATCTGTGCAATACGGGGTAAGGAGCCAATCCGCTCCGCTATCTCCAGCGCGCGATAGAAATACCGCAATGCGGACTCGGTGTCATTCAGCTCAATGCAACTGGTGGCCAGCGTATTCAGGGTCAATACCCAATCCAGCGGATCTCGCTCAGTTTCCGGGGCCTCTAACGAGTTCTGTAACAATGCTCTTGCACGCGCCCGGTCCCCTCGCCGGAGCAGGACTAATGCAACACCATCAACAGCAAGCCAGCTGCCACGGCGATCCAGCCGCCGTACAAAGCACTGCCGAGCATGCTCAAACAAACCCTGAGCGTCATTCAACGCACCAAAGCGCGTTTGGTGGAAGCCTTGATTCAGCAACGCCCATCCTAAGCCTACCCAATCCTCACAGCCTGTCGCCAATTGTTCAGCATGTGCCGCTAACCGAGGCACTTGGGCTGGATCGACAAATTGGCAGTCCCAGGCCAGATCGTTCAAACGTTTGATCTGCACCATAACGGCACCCACGCCATTTGGTGTCGTTCCCTGCGGCCCACCGGATGTTGATGCATCAACCATGATCTTTACCATGCCATGACACACAGTCACTTCACGCATGTTGGCGTACACTAACGGCGCAGATGCCACGTTCGTTTCGATACAACTTCAAGGTAGCCCATTCTGAGCGTTGAGAGTGCCCACTATTGATATGCCGTCAACTCCACAGACAAGCACTCGGCCTCGCCCAGTCTGTTTAGCCTGATACAACGCACTATCTGCCAGATTAAGCAATGCCTGTTGAGTCAGGGCATGAAACGGATATTCCGCAACCCCTGCCGAAAAACCAATACCAGCAAGTGTTTTGCCATCACATTGCACATGGGCGGATCGGACCATTACCAGCATGCTTTCCAGACGCTGGGCTGCATCTTGTGCTGTTGCTCCAGGGAAAACGATACAGAACTCCTCACCACCGTAACGGCACGCAAAGTCGCTTCCCCGGACGCTACTTTTCAACACTTGTCCCAGCATGACCAATACTTCATCACCCAAAGCATGGCCGTAACCATCGTTAATCGCCTTGAAGTGGTCAACATCGATCAATGCGACGCTGACTGGATACTGCTGACGTTCCGCCAAGTGTAAAACTGCTGGCAATTCCTCCTGAAGATGCCGGCGGTTGTATAGATTGGTCAGTGGATCACGCAGCGCTTGCTCCTTCAACGCTTGTTGCAGCTGCTCAATCTCTTCCATACGCCGCTCTAACTCATGATTCAAGCGAAGCAGTTCTCGATTGGCGGCATCTGTACGCTGCATCGCTTCCAACGCATCATCACGCTGAGTCTCAACCCGCTCCAACTCATGCAAAGTCTGCAAAGTCTGCAATTTTGCCCGCTCTGCAATACGAGACGTCTGCTCAACCATCGCCTGATAGGTCAGCAGCGTGTCGAAGGCTTGCTGAAAATGCCCTTCCCTTGCATGACTGTTGGCCATTTCACGTAGGATATGCTCAACGTAAAAACGCTCTTTCACCATGCTGAAACGTTGCGTCGCCATCTGTAGTTGCAAGGTCGCCGCCGCATATTCACCTTCGGATCGATGCAACAAGGACTGTACCCAGCAACAATGCAATTCGATATCAGGCTCTGCAGATTGATCGATTAATTGCCGCGCACGATGTAAGTGCCGTTTGGCAGGCTCAGCCTGATCGCGCTCTGCAAAGGTATGGGCGGCTACCACGTGGTAAAACGCATACATGGCAGAATCAATACTGCCTGGCAGATCCATTCCAAGCAGTGGACGAATCGCTTCAAATGCCCCCTCTGCATCCCCCGTGGCCAAGTAGGACAACGCTAGATTCGCAGCTACCAATGGCACCAAAAAGGGGTGTGCATCCAATTGCAGCAATTCACTCGCCTCTCGCTGTAGCAACAAGGACTCTTGCGGGTTACCAGCACACAATTGCATATACCCAATGTTCGACAGCAACATGGCACGTTCTGGTGCCGCCCCCTGTAAACGACCGATACTCAAGGCACGATACAAGCATCGCATTGCGGCCAGATCATCACCTTTTCTAAGGTAGACGACACCCAACGCATTGTATAAGCGCATCAAGTCCAATGGCATGAGTGCAGGGTGATGCGGCTCCAGAATCGGCAAATACCAATGCAATGCCTCTTCGTACAGTCCGGCCTTGGAAAGACGCATTCCCTCCCAAAAGCGTAATAGTGCATCGAGTCGCGGGTCATCAAGTGTCGCCTGCGCAGTTCTTGCAGCACCCACATAATATTCGCCATCAGTAATACCACGCTGCCTCAAGTGGCAATAACCCAAAATCAGATTGGCATAGGCCTGACCACTGACGTCACTTGCAACAGTTGCCATGGCAAGTGCTTTCTCCGCCAATTGGCGGGATCTTGCGGGATCAGAATAGTTCACCTGCCATGCATCCAGATTCAGCAAGGCAATATCAGAGACAGAGACCATGAATTCAATGAGCAGTTTAGGGAGTCAACCAGTAGCCGCAACCACCTGCAGCCTGATAAATTACAGAATCAGAATAGGCCCGTGAGCCAATTATGGGTGAATCAAACCACCGGTTTCCATATCAGCAAATCTGCTACCAAACGTATCCTCTTCATTTGGCGCCGCCAGCAATATATTCGAAAACTTGGATATGATTCATCTTATACTAGTATTCAAAGCAACCAAGGCGATTGAACGCGAACTGCCGACATCCGTCAATAACAAGTTGCAATGAAATCAGCCATTGGTATTTACCCAAACAAAAGGGGGAATGCGAATGTTGTATAATTACGCCAAACTGTCGCGTTCCCTGCCATGATCTGTAATCCATACGAAATTATCATTCAAGGTATTACCTCTAACGGCCGCACGTTTCGCCCAAGCGATTGGGCTGAACGCCTGTCTGGCATCCTTTCAACCTTTGGTCATGACCAGAAGATGTCGTACCACCCGTACGTTCGTCCACTGACACTGGAAAACGTTCGCTGCGTTGCAGTGGACAAGAAACTGGAGCAGATTGACCCAAACGTCTACAACTTCCTGATGAGCTTTGCAAAAGATAACGACTTGCGCGTTGTCGATTGCAGACAATTGATCGAAGAAGTGTATCCCAACAAGTTTTTGTAGTTTCACTACTGCAGGGCGTCAGCGCTTGCGCACCAGGCACCCGCTGACTTTACTCCACCGGCTTTACACACATCACACGTGAACAGCCGGTCGCCAAATACCTCTGGCAACAAGACAACACATCAGCCAGCCCATCAAACTGATTTTAGGAGCTGCTCATTTCCCCAAAGTGCCATGCCCACACCGTCAGCTATTAGGTACCACCACGTTGATACAACCCTGCCAGTATACGAGTGCACACTCAAATACAAGCATTAAAAAATGGAGGAAAAGTACTAGGAGGCGGCAAGCCAGTCCAATACTGGCTGCCATTGGTCGCGATCACGCTGATACCGCGGAGTGTCATAAATTGTCATTCCCTGACTAGCCAACTGTACGTAAGCCTGTGTCTCACGCAAATAGGTCAAAACAGGCAAATCGAATCCAGATAGAAACTGCTCCAACTGCTGTGCTGCCCTCGTACGAGCATCAACACGCATACCAATGACCGCAATCGATGCACCTTGTTTTCGGATAACTTTCTCAGCCGCTAACGCTGCAAAAAATGCTTCGCTGGCCCACATATCGAATGCTGACGGCAAAACAGGCACCAAAATGCGATTGACCTTCTTCAATACGGCATCCAGTTTCTTGCCATGCAATCCAGCCGGGCTATCAAGAACTACCCGCCGAACGCCTTTAGGAGGTTTGGCCACCTCGCCAGACTCGATCACCCATCCTTCAATTGGCGGTAGATTCGCCGGACGCGCAGCCAACCAGTGGCGAGTTGACTGTTGGCGATCAATGTCACCCAACATAACACCCTGACCTTGCCATGCGAAATAACCAGCCAGATTGGTCGCCAATGTCGATTTACCAGACCCACCCTTGGGGTTCGCGATCAATATCGACAGCAAAGGCACCATTGTCAGAGCTTCCGACGCTCAAAGACTGCTTGTGCCAAAGTACCCGGATCAACATACTCCAGCTCACCACCAACCGGCAGCCCCCTGGCAATACGAGTCACTGACAAGCCACGTGATTTAAGCATCTCTGCAATATAATGGGCCGTTGCCTCACCCTCAACAGTAAAGTTGGTAGATAGGATAACCTCCCTCACCACACCATCTTGAGCCCGCACTAGCAACCGATCCAAATTCACATCACGCGGCCCGACACCATCCAGTGGACTCAAACGACCCAGCAAGACGAAATACAAGCCCTGATAACACATGGCTTGCTCCATCATCAGCAGATCAGCAGGCATCTCGACGACACACAGCTGCGTTACATCCCGATCGGGATCCGCACATAGATTGCACAGCTCCGCCTCGGTAAAAGTATTGCAACGTGCACAATGTTGCAGACGGCTCAGGGCATTATCCAAAGCGCTGGACAGCCGCTGAGCCCCCTTCTGATCCCGTTGCATCAGATGATATGCCATGCGCTGGGCCGACTTGGGGCCAACACCTGGGAGCACCCGTAAGGCATCTACCAATTGATCAAGGCTGGATGGTGTTTTCATTGCACACTTTAACAGTTCGCATCGGGTCGCATCTCTGGCAAATACCTATATCCCGGAAGAGTCTGGGCTCTACGCCAAGCAGGTGGCTCCTCTAGCTGGGACCAATACTCATCGATCCGGCAGATCAAGTTTTTGTGTAATACAAAAAAGGAATTGGCATAAAACACACCATGCCCTGCATGATCAACCCGCACCAGAGAATGCACACGCCCATCCGGCAGCCCATTGAGTTCCTGCACGATAATAGTCCAGCCTTCCGGATAAACTTGATTGACGTGAATGACCGCATCCGAACCTTCAAAACACTCACCAGTCGACCACCATCGCATTTCAACATCAGGACTAAGGAGCAGCTTTGCCGCAACCCAGTCCCTGTTCTGAATATTACGCCACAGCTCAAATACGATCTGCATGACAAATATAGAATTTCAGAATGGCAATTTGAATCCAGGCGGCAAGCCCATTCCAGCAGTAAAACCCGCCATCTTCTCTTGAGTTGTCTGCTCGACGCGACGATTGGCATCATTCACGGCGGCGGCCAACAAATCCTCCAGCATCTCCTTGTCTTCAGTCATCAAGCTAGGATCAATAGTGACACGCTTAACATCGTGGTGGCAGGTCATGACTACCTTGACCATACCCGCACCAGCCTGGCCCTCGACTTCAACTTGGCCCAACTGTTCCTGTGCCTTTTTCATGTTTTCCTGCATCACCTGAGCCTGCTTCATCAGGTTACCCAAGCCACCTTTCATCATTTGCTTCACTCCTATTCAGAATATTGCACGCCATCGCTAAATCACGTGCCAGAAAAATTTTCAGATACAGCCAAGTAAGCCTTGCGTAGAAAACGCTCGTCATCCTACCCAATAGGCCACCATTCACAGTTACAACGCCATTCAGGCAGAAACTGCGCGAATCGAACCATCTACAATCGTCGCACCCAATTCACGGCAGAGCAATCGTACAAAAGGATCTGCATCAATCGCCGTCTTGATTGCCGCCTGTCGTACAGCCCAAGGCGTGTCACCCAAATCATCGACAACCGAAACCACCACAGTCACCGGATAACCAAAATGCTCCGACAAGATGGCAATCAAACGTTCACGACATACTTTATCTGCTGCTGCACGATATTGTGCATCCAATGCCAACTCAAAATGCCTGCCCTCAAAATGCTTCAATAGTGAATTCTGCGCCAATGGCTTCACCCTTCCATCCAATGGCAACTTTGCAACCAATGCCAACCAGTCACCATCAAACACTACATCGTTGGCACTCGCGGCAGGGACACTGGCTAAAGGAGGACAAATTGGCGCTTTCACATCTCGGGCATGCACATACCCTTCACCCTGCTCATCAGGCACCTCATCCAACCAAGGAGGCAAGTCGTCATTGCTAGCTGGCGATGCCTGTTGAGTGCTCTTTACAGAATGAGTCGGCACTGTCTTCACATCAGGCCCTGTCGACGGAACTGATACCGGCGCAACAGGTGAAGTACGCGATGCTGGCAACCCGGCACTTGCCGTACCTTTGACAGCCAGCACCGAACGTAACTGCGCAATTGGGTTTGCCGATGCAGGAGAAGATGGGACTGCCACAGTAGAATCAGTATCGCGCTGTTTTACGACAATTGACTGAGGACGAAGTACCTGCTTGCCTGGTCCACCATCAGGTACAAATGCCAGCATCCTCAACAAAGCCATGGTGAATCCAGCATACTCATCTGGTGCCAATGCCAGTTCTTTTCGACCATATATTGCAATTTGATAGAAAAGCTGCACGTCATCGGGCGGTAACAATGTGGCCAGCTGAGCGACTCTCTCAGCATCCGGCCAATCATCCAGCGATGTCGGCACCACTTGAACCAAAGCAACACGCTGCAACAATGCCGCCAGCTCCTGCAACGCCGTATCGAAAGCAATACTCCGCTTTGACATTGAATCGGCATGGGCCATCAAACTAACGCCATCGCGTGCCGCCAACGCATCCAATAGATTAAACAGGTAGCTTTGATCAATTGCGCCCAGCATTGAGCGCACCCCAGCTTCTTCCACCCGCCCTGCACCGTAGGCAATGGCCTGATCCAACAAACTGAGTGAATCCCGCATCGAGCCTGCTGCTGCATGGCCAAGCAGGTTTAGTGCGGCCGATTCAAACGGAATCTGTTCCTGCTCCAATACATAGGCCAAATGCTGCGCCACTACCTGAGGCGGTATCTGCCGCAGATTAAACTGCAAACATCGCGACAACACTGTAATAGGGACTTTTTGGGGATCAGTGGTCGCAAGAATGAACTTCACATGTGCCGGCGGCTCTTCCAACGTTTTCAACATCGCATTGAAAGCCGATTTCGACAGCATGTGAACTTCATCGATAATATAGACTTTAAAGCGCCCTGCTGTCGGCGCGTACTGCGCGTTGTCAATCACCTCGCGCATGTTGTCGATGCCCGTGTTTGACGCAGCATCCAATTCCAGCAAATCAACAAAGCGCCCAGCATCAATCTGGGTGCACGCGGCACAATTGCCACATGGTTCTGCCGTAATACCCAATTCGCAATTCAACGACTTGGCAAGAATGCGGGCAATTGACGTCTTTCCCACCCCACGCGTCCCGGTAAACAGGTACGCATGGTGTAACCGCTGTTTTTCCAATGCGTTAGAAATAGCCCGAACAACATGTTCTTGCCCTACGACTTGGGCAAAGTTGCGCGAGCGCCATTTTCGGGCGAGTACTTGATAGGTCATACGCGGATTCTACCAGAAACACCCCAATCTCCCGCCGGGATCACCATTGCACCGAGAAATATTTACAAACAATACTTGCGCAACAGCAACACTTACGCTATTCTCCGCGCCTCTTCATCGGAGAGATGGATGAGCGGTTTAAGTCGCACGCCTGGAAAGCGTGTTCAGGGTAATACCCTGACGCGGGTTCGAATCCCGCTCTCTCCGCCAAATCTCAAGAAAAGCCAACCCATAAGGTTGGCTTTTCTCATTTGCATTTACCTCACCCGTAGCGCTTTGAGCCAAAAAAATCGCAGCACAAGCACAAGGCTGTAAATCAGCGTGCAAAACTTTCCAGATGGGGGTGCGGCAAAAATCTTAGACGCTGCTTGACAGCCACTGCCGCAATCAGTGCCACGCCCAGCAGGGCCCCCATCAAAAATCCTGCCAGAGTGCTGCTGCGGCTGATCGGGTCCCCTACCCTCGCCGTTTCGTACATGCGTCTTTCGCTTTCTGTTTTTGTATTTTTGCAGATGCAGCACTGATCCAGGCCGATCAATGTGCAGTCTTGATGAGCACGCAGCCCGGTCAAAAGTGCCTAGCTGACACGACCGAACTAGCGCCGCTTAAAGCCGCTTCAATTAGTTGCTCGATTGATGGTAACGAAAGCTCACCCAAGCTCGAAATTCTGAGAACATCCGACATTTCGTATCTATATGACATATTATTGCATGAGTAACCCCCAGGAGCCGCAAGCCGGCAGGCGCTTTGGTATTGAACTCAATGTATTATCCAAACCACATTTCGACTGAAGTGCGATCGACGAGATACAGCAAATGCGGCAGATACTATTGCTCCCAACTGCCGCGTGATCGATATACCTGAGCAACTTACACACCGTTGTGTGTTATATATTCAATTTTATTGACACAACAGGCCAGAACATTCCACTTTCAATTCACATTGAAAAGCCTAGAATCCGATCGATCAAGCCAATTCAGTACTTCAAATTTTCTGGAAAGGAAAAGTGATGGATACCCTTTACCCAACAACTGCAGTACACACACCACGAGAACTGGAGCGGTTGGTCAATGGCGTGCCAACATCTGATGGCGCCGGTGTTAAATTATTGCGGGTATTGACGCAAGATTTGCAACGCCGGTTAGATCCGTTCCTGATGCTGGACTATTTTCATTCAGATAATCCAGATGACTATCTGGCGGGCTTTCCCGATCATCCACATCGTGGATTTGAAACCGTGACGTATATGCTAGCCGGACAGATGCGGCATCGGGATAATGTCGGCAATGAAGGGCTACTGGCTGCAGGCGGTGTGCAATGGATGACAGCAGGGCGAGGCATTGTACATTCCGAACTACCTGAACAGGAAAATGGGCTGATGCAGGGGTTCCAACTTTGGCTGAATCTGCCCGCCAAGGACAAAATGACCACGCCAGGCTATCGTGATATCGCCGCAGAGCAGATTCCGGAGGTAACCCGTGCAGACAACGTACACATCAAGATCATTGCTGGTGAGAGCCATGGTGTTGCCGGCGCTGTGATCAAGGCGGACACAGCCCCATTGTATCTGGATGTATCAATGCCAGCAGGCCAAGTGTTTGAGCAGCCACTACCGTCCACACATAACGCCTTTGTCTATGTCTACCGGGGAGCCATCAACATTGGACGACAACAACGCAAGGTCAATGCAAAGCAGATGGGCATTCTCGATACCCGTGCGGACCATGACGGCATCGAGATTCAAGCCGCCGAGAACAGCGGATTCCTGTTAATAGCTGGCCAACCTTTGCATGAGCCCATTGCACAATGGGGCCCATTTGTTATGAACAGCCGTGATGAAGTCGAGCAAGCCATCGACGATTTTCGCGCCGGGCGATTCTGACCGCCACCTGAACCCACTCAATACACTATTGGCAGGCCACATAGGTGACCTGCCGAGCATTTCGCTAGCAAAGGCCATCACATGTCGAGTATCCAACACCTCTTGAAACCCCACACCCGCGACCTGGGTGGCTTTACAGTGCGCCGCCTGCTGCCGGCATTTGAGAAGCAGGCAGTCGGGCCGTTCATTTTCTTCGACCATATGGGCCCAGTCACCTTTGCTCCTGGTGATGGCATTGATGTGCGCCCTCACCCACATATTGGTCTCGCCACAGTGACCTACCTGTTTGAAGGTGAAATGCTGCACCGGGACAGCTTGGGCAGTGAACAGGTCATTCGCCCGGGTGATGTGAACTGGATGACTGCCGGTCGTGGTGTAGTTCATTCTGAACGGACACCACTCACCGCTCGCCAAAACGGGCAGCGCCTGCATGGGATTCAAACCTGGTTCGCGCTACCCCAAGCGGATGAAGCCTGTGAACCGGCCTTTTTCCATCACCCTGCAGCCAGCTTGCCGCTACTGACCACCCCAGGCCTGCAATTGCGTATCATCCTGGGCCATGCCTGGGGAACACAATCGCCCGTCACCACGTTTGGCGATACCTTGTATGCCGCAGCGGACATGCTTGCCGGCACCCGGCTCGACATTCCGGCGGATCATGCAGAACGTGCCATCTATGTTGCCGATGGCCAGATCAGCATCCATGGCGAAGCAGTGCCCACTCACCACGTCGCCATTTTGCAACCAGGTGCCACTATCACACTACAAAGTGATCTGGACAGCCGGCTGCTGATATTCGGTGGTGATCCACTGGATGGCCATCGTCACATCTGGTGGAATTTTGTCGCAAGTTCGCGAGAACAGATTGAAGCGGCCAAACAACAATGGCGTGATGATCTCTTTCCCCTGGTTCCCGGTGAGTCCGAACGCATTCCACTGCCGGAACGTTAACACCCAATCACCGGCTCACGATCTTGGCGCGCGCCAGGCAGGTTATGCACAACGCAAAACCTGCCTTGTTTGACCAACAAAGGAGAAGAACAGTATACGAACTTGGACTATCCTGCCCGCGGCCAAAATACGAACAAGCCCCACCCCTTTTCAAGTCTTGTTGAGCAAACTGACACATCCTCGTGGTTTCAATGAAAACGTAGGAGCGCAGAAGTCTGACAGACAGTAATAGCGCGATTTGAACAGCATGCGCCATCAAGCTGGTGCCGTATCGAGTTCGAGCCAGACTCGCCCACCGAGTCTGGCGAAACCGTGATCGGGTTATGAGCCTGCCTACCGAGATCAAGCCAGCGACGATTGCTGCGTCGTGCCGCTTGCGCTGGCGCGCTGAGGGGATGTTCCAGCGCCTGGAGCCGTGAGATCAATCGTCTGGGGCATCCTCAAGCGGCGCTGTTAGGCCTCGTAGTGGCGGTGCTCTACAACGTTGTGCCGCTGTAGCAGCGTGCCGTCGAACACAGGCTCCACCGTTAGCGGTTTCCACCTACGACTTGGCTGAACACATCAAAAGCGGCTATGAAGGCATGCTGATCGTCGTGCCCGCCAAGCATGGGCCAACAGCGGACTAGACATCTGCGCCGTTGCTGGCGCAGAGACTGCTGCCCTTAGCAAGGTGAATCTCACCCAAGCAGGCGGCCACGAGCAAACGTGGCCCAAAAATCGACAAATTCAAGAGCTATGTGGACGGTTGCATTGCTTAAGCCCACGCCTCGACTGCTCTCACGCTCAAGAAGGCTCGGCGGAAAGACCTGGAAAGCAGAAAGCCCCCGCTTTTTGCAGACCTCACGACATAGGCATCAACACCCTTACGACAGCGGGCAATCCACTATCAATTGCGATTTAAGTGCATTCCAAGCCGTATCCACCGATAGCATTGCAACCGTATTACACTCTGCCAATATAACTGCCAATGCGCCGATGAATAAGCATTGTAGACTCGTCTCGACCAAAAGCTGCCCGTTCTTTAGGAAGAAAACACATTCCAATGCCCCACGTTTTAGCGTTTTCTGAGCAAGACAGCCAGGCAATACGCCCATCAAGATATATTGATTCATAAAACAGATGCCGATGCAGCCAAAAAAAGTTATCTGTCATTGTTTTTACACGACAAAAAATGTATAGTGCATAATCACATATTTGCACAATACGCCATGCCATGCATGGCTACATGACACTCAGCGTAATCATTCCCAGACTAGCCCGGCACCCTTTATATGAACAAAAAAATGTCGAATACCGCATGCCTGCGGTGGGCAGCTTTTGCCCTGCTTTTGCCGGCATGGACAATTGGCAATGTATCTGCAGCAAGAATTGAATTTTCGCCGCCCTTTCAATCAGCAAAAGTAGCTGACGTTGTCCGCGTTGATGTGACAGCAAGTGAGTTGCAATCTGATGTTGTTGGCGCATTCGATTTTATTGTCAGCTTTGATGCCAACGTCCTGAACTTCAAGAAATTGACCTTTGGCAATAAACTCGGCGATCCCACCGTCAGTGCTGGGGAAACCTTTACCGATTACAGTCTAATCGCGCCGGGCAAAATCGCTGTGTCGGAAGTGTCTACACTGACAGATCTGGGTATCTTGCAGGCTCACCAACAAGCGGGCAAGTTCAGCTTGATCTCGCTGGAATTTGACGCATTAGCTGCGGGGACATCGTTTCTCAATGTGCTACCCAATATTGCAGGCCGCGATATATTGGGAGATTTTTACGGTCAGGCTTTGTCCCCCACGTCTGTGGGCACCGGGCAAGTGCTGGTCACACCACGTACCCAACCACCCACTGACGTTCCTGAACCGGGGGGTACCGCACTCGTGACAATAGGTGCTGGTGCATTGTTGGTGTCACGCAGACGGCGAATGCGTGCAGGCGCATTGGCCTTGACGACATTGTTGGGCGCTGCATCATCGTCCCTGGCAGCGCCTGCAGCCGACGTCATTGTCATGGCGGATGAATCCCAGTCCATTCGCCAGTTGCGTCGAACGGCTGCGGAGAACAACTGGGCGGCCCAGACGTGGACAGGTCGCGCGGTCAGTGGCCTGGAAGCCGCACTTAAAGAAAAAGGCATTGAATCCCGTTATGGGTTGGTGGGTTATGCCTACAACCAGCCTGACACCACACGCCAAGTCACGGTGGGTGGTGCGCAGTTCGG
>NZ_SCOH01000032.1 GCF_005503445.1 Chitinivorax sp. B
CGGACGCCATGAGATTGAAAGGAGGGTGCATGGTGCGAGGGATGCGGGATAAAGGGCGGTATGTTACCGCACGCTATGCGATTGGTATATTTATGGGAGCTGTCATATAGCGGTGGCCATCTGATTCAATAAGGCGTCGCCAACATGTAGCCGTTGGTGGCCAGTGCATCCCAATCACTCCCCTGGCCGACAAGGCGCCGCTGCCACGGTGGTAACGGATCACCGCACCATCGGGAAAGGCACAGAGCTGTTCATCGAGGCTATTAGACGGGCTGAGGTGTTGAGCAGAATACAAACCCAGCAACATTACCCCAGCAGCGGGTTCGCCGTTGGGGGACAGCAATAAGCATTGTTCGCCGACCGTGGGCGGCGACCAAGTGCGGGTAGTGCCAGCGCGCAGGGTCAACCAGGGCAGCCAGGTGGAGTGCAGGCCACCCGATTGCACCCGTACGCGGGGGCGGTTGGGCTTGAACAGAATGAATGGTGCCGAAGCGAATCAGCGATTCGAGACGGCGGGCAAGATCAGCGAAAGAGTCCATGCGGCGAGTGTGCCACAGGGGTTAGAGGGTGGAAATCAAAGCTGGTTGTGGGTAGGACTGGGACAACGGGATGGTGCTGATATGTTAACGACCAATACAAGGGATGTGACCATGGCGGACAGGTCAAACTCAATAGAGACCTTCAATATATTGTTTAATCGGCTCCGGCAAGAGATCTTGTGGATGATCACCACCGAAAGTCGCCCATTTGCTCTTGCCAGAGATCACGATGGAAGCGAGTTCCATATTGCTTCTCGAGTCAACGATGATCAGTTTAATCTCAACTCGGTCCGAGATACCGGACCATTCAGTGTTTCGGTCTTCCCAGTGCAAAATCTCGGGAATGACGAGGTATGTGAAGCTACCTTTGCCCTCTATCTGAAGGCACGGCAGGTCGGTGCAGTGCAAACTGACGACAACTCTGTCGGAGAATCTCGAAAACGCAGATCGAGCCGCAGCGGCAGTTTGTCGCCCGGAGGCTTGATACTCCTTCTCGCCGTAGGCGCCATTTTTCGGTGTTGCAATGAGTATGGGTTTGCCTCGCTCCAACTTAGTACTGGGCGATGTAACAACTTCGTGCTTGTAGGTGGATACGCATGCACACAAAGAGAGGCCAGCTAAAAACGGTATCAGATGACGCATATTTCACCAAACAGGTGCTGTCGAAGTTCCCGCATACGCGTCGGCCACGGAGCTGTACTTGCTGGCTGCCGGACTGAAGGGTTGGTTGTCATTGTGCAACATCGATCACTTGGGCGAACTGTGGCTTGTAGAGAAGAATGCGCTCAAATGGCGATTCGCCAATTCTTGCTCCAACGGGCCACCACAACTCCTGATCTTGTGCACTGTCCATGAAGTCAATCACCAACAACAGCCAATATACATCGCAAGGCAGATACGCTTTGGCCTTCTGGCTCTTCGCATTGACCACCTCATGAATGTGGTTAACCGATAACGGACAAGCGTCATAGCCCTGTACCAGCCGCCATGTCGGATCAAGGTACTCCGTGGCGTTGTAATAAACGCATCGCAATTGCGGAATATTCTTGAACAATTCTGGATGGACCCGCCCCGTAGCCATATTCTCGATTTGCTTGGCCAAGTTGGCTAGCGCGCGAGCCAAAGGTGCTTTTTCGAAGATAGGTTGGTTTGGCTCAAAGTCTACCGACAGTTCAATGCGCTTGCCCCCATCGGCCAAATATAACTTCTGAGCGCACGCCAGCGTTTTCTCTCGGTAAATGCGTTGCTTTTGTTCGCTCGTGGGTTCGTGACCGGGCGAGATGTACAAATTCGTAATCTCAATGCCAAGCGTTTTGTCGCCACGAATGATGACGTCGGGTTTGTCGGTATACTCTAACGCGCCCTCAGGCACCCGGTAATGCGCCTGAAATTGTTCGAAGTAGCGCTGCTCAATCTTCTGGTGGCTATTGCGTTTCATCTGCATGGATATCAGCCATAATCAGTTGCTTATTTCGTAATCTGCTTGCAATATTCAGTATCTGCAATATTTAATCAGACCGCAACAATGCGCTATGTATTAAATGTCGCATTTTTAAAGATGTCTTCTGATAAGTAGTTCGACTAACTGCTCATCCTGGTCAGTCAACCCCACCATGACCTTATCCGGACTGGTCTCAATCTTCAGGTATTTGGCGGTGCGCAACTTGGCAAACAGGCCATGTCGTAGCGTCCCTTTCCGCTGATACAGCTGTGGCTTACGCGGGGCATAGGGCGTGCCATCCGGGTTCAACTGCGCGGCAATCCGTTGTTGCTGGCTACGGCGTAGCTCGGGCGCAATCTGCCGCGCCAGCTTGTGCCGTTCGGCTGGTTTGAGCTTGGCCAACAGGCTGTGCAGTTCACTGTCCCAACGTAATTCAGCCATCGATCACCTGCCCATTGACAATGATCTGCAGCGGGTTGGGCAGCGGGCAGCATTCGCCCAGATCGGGTTCCGCTAGGTGAATCGCTTGCAGGGTTTCGCCTTGCTGTTTCACTTGCACCGGTTCCGACAGCTAAATCTGCAGCTTCAAGTCATAGCTGCTGTGATTGAGGATTTCCGCTTCAAACTGGATGGCTTCACGGGCGGTATCGGTGTTTTGCAATAATGACGGCTGATGCTGCCGTAACCATTGCAACACCGGCACCATCACCTGGTCAGTGTGTCCCGCGAAATCCAACAGCCCGACCGTGACCTGGTAACGATACTCAAACGAGGGGCTGCCCAGGCCGGCCGCGATCTGGTCCGATTCGATGACTTCACCAACTGGGTGGCAGGGCTTGATTGGATGAGCCTCGATTGCAATTACCCACTGCTCAGTTGCTACGCGGCGGTATGTGGTAGCAAGAGTGGTTCGCCAATCTATAAATGCAATATTCGGAATGTTGAAAATTTTCGATCGGATTTGATATAGTCTCGCCCCCATTTCATAAGTTAAAAAAATGAATTCCAAAATCCAAAAATTGAAGATGAGCCTGTTATTGAGCCTGGCTTTGCCAACGGCGGTGGTCGCAGCTGGCGCGAACGGTGACGCACGTATCCAGAAAATGGTTGGTCCACATATGCTTACCATTGTGACGACCGATCGTGTGGCGGGCGCAATTGACTCGATGACGTGGGGCGGCGTTGAATTTGTGAACAGTTCCGATCACGGTCGACAAATTCAATCATCAGCTTCTTTCTTGCCCTGCGGAGAAGCGTACAACCCAACTGAAGCTGGATCGGAGGTGGATGGCGTCGGTAATTACAGCAGTAGCAACCTATTGGCAATCAGTGCTGTGGATAATGTGCTGCGGACCAGTACACAAATGGCATACTGGCGGCGGGTCACTAGTGTGCTGAATTGTCCGAGCAATTTGCCGGCATTGTCCAATTTCAAGATGCACAAGGCCGTGACGGTTGGTAGCGGGCCATTCCCTCACGCGATCAAATATGAAACAACCTTTGAAATTCCCGGCGGTTTACCGTCTGCGATCAAGGCCAGTGACTGGTCCACGCTCGAAGTTGTGACGGGATACTTACCATCGACAGGATTTTCGGCAGATGATGCCTTCCTGTATACACCCAACACTGACCATCGGCTGCGTACGCCGATCGCATGGCGTCCCTGGCCGGAAGCAAATAGCCGCTACCAAGAATTCCAGACACCGGTGATTATGCCCAATCGCAGTGGCACTGCTGCACTCGGTATGTATTTCTTGCCTTCCACTAACGGCCCTTACTTAAAGTACCGGGTAACTGATTTTTCGGCTTCCGGTGTGGTTACCTGGACATTGCGGGTTGATGAGCCCCGACCATTTGCACACGTGGCTCAGGATCAACCGACACCGGCCTATACTCGGTCATATCGCGTGTATGTCATTGTGGGCTCAATAGAGAATGTGCAGACCACGATGGATCAAATGGCCAGCAATCCTGGGGCATTGTAATTTGATGGTAAGTCGAGTCATTATTCAACAATGGCTCATTTAGTTCATAGGGCGGCCATTAAGGGTGGTGGCCGCCTGTAAAAGGAGCCATTTTTCCTTGATATCACTCATGCTGTACTCCCTTCTGACATCGTGCGAACAGTGCCACCTGTGCCACGCACGCTTCCAGCGCTTGTCGATGGTCGATTAGGTTTTACGCCAACTGCCGGTTGGTGGTCGGTTGGTCGCTGGGTAACGGGTACGGTGTCACAGTTGGGCACACCTGCACCCGAACGGCAGCCATGCCGGCTTCATCCTGTACATGACCGATGCCGCGCAGAACCCGGCCGACGTGGATGCGCTGCGCACTGCCTTGAAAGACAGCAAAGGCCCTGGCAACTTCCGCAATCTGTTCATGTACGCGCCCAACGGCAAGAAAGACGGCATCCAGATCATGCCGATCAGCGAGGTAGCGGCCAAGGATGAGTTCTTCAACATCAAGAATGTCACGCGGGATGATGTATTGGCGGCGCACCGGGTACCACCGCAGCTGATGGGGATTGTGCCGAACAATACCGGTGGCTTTGGCGATGCCAGCAAGGCGGCGCAGGTGTTCTATGAGAATGAGATTGTGCCGTTGCAGGCACGGTTACAGGAGTTGAATGATTGGCTGGGGGAAACGGTGATCCAGTTCTGATCATATACGTTAGCGATGCTAGACGCCATCCGCCCAGGACGCTAGCCAATCGATTAGCAGCGGGTAGCACCGCTACCCCTTGTGACGTGCCCCAAGCCAGCCGCCCATCATCAATCCGGCCAACGACGAATAGATAATGACGGACAGGGAGGTTTCCCAATGCGGCTTGATCACAAAAATGCAAATGGTCCACGCCAGGACGGCAAATAGTAGGCACCCGCCCACGCCCAGCCCGATGATCCGCAACACCTTCACTTCCAATCCTCCAAGGCCGGGCAGTTGGTATAAAGCCCGGTATCACTGCCCCCGGCTTTCACCAGCGTTTCAACAAACGTGGCGCAATTGTGCGGTAGCACACCCCATAACCAATCTTGGCTGGCCAGCTCGTCAAACTTGCGCTGCATGGCGTCGGGCTTGGTGATCTTGATCGATTTGCGCTGCAGCTCCGTTTTGCGGTTCTCTTTCAGGCAACGTCGATAACCCGCCTCATCCATGTAATACGGGCGGTCATTGCCATCACCGGCAATATGGAAGTAGTGTCCACCCACACCACCTGCATTCAGGATGGCATGTCCGCAAGGATTCGGAAATGTGCCGCTGACGACGATGACTTGTGAATGGGTCCAGGGAAACAGTTTCGAGAAACACTGATAGAGATTGATACCTTCGTACGCCATGACCAACGATTTCCACGCAAAAAAAGCACAAGGATATGCAAACGTCACATCGCAACGCAACTAGATGCGGCAGGCGGCAACTAGCCTTGGCCAACCCCCAGCGCGCGCACCACGCCCGCACGCTAAAGGGGTGGCTTTTTATGCAGCTGCATGATTGCTCGGAAGGGCCGCCAGCTATAGGGCTTCCAACGTTTAATCACCCCGCAAAAGGCTTGCGAAATCATGCAGCCAAGCTCATGCAGTTGCATCCTCAGCGCGTCACTAGGGCAGGCTCCGATTCAAGCAGCAGGGGGAGGGTCAAAAAAAGGTAATATGGGTAATTCGCTCTGGAATTGTCATGTAAGTCATTGAAATTATTGGTTATGAAACATTACCTTGCTAGGGTAATTTTAGGTAATACAAAAGGTAATATTTTTATAAGCTATTGAATTTATTGGGTATGCTGAGATAGGCAAATGACCTCTTAAAAAGGTAATTTCATTACCTCAATATTACCTAAAAATTACCTTTTGCAATCCGTTTCAAGCTATTGATGTATATGGCTATTCTTGCTTTTTGAAAACTTGCATTACCAATATTACCTTTTTTTTAACCCCCACCGACTTGGCGAAATCTCCGCGCATGAGGTGCGCACGCACGTATACATCGTGTCTGTGATTCACATCATCACCGAAAGATATAGGCATGATTCAAACCTATAGAAAGCGGCTACTCATAGTTGAGTATCGTAAGAAGTGGCTTTGCTCGGAGCCAAACATAACGAAAAGCAGATGGCTAGGATGGGAATTTTTAGAAGGATAGAGGCGGGATTGTGAACAATGCAAAACGTTTTTGTGTAGCAAAACAAAAGGGGCTAGCTTGCGCTAACCCCTTGAAATGCTTGGTGGCGAATCAGGGACTCGAACCCCGGACCTGCGGATTATGATTCCGTCGCTCTAACCAACTGAGCTAATTCGCCGACATGAGCCGCGCATTATACGGATTCTTTTCTGCCTGTCAAACGTTCTGTGTAACTTTCTTTAATATTTTTGGCGGCTACGATACCAAGCCCATGGCCGATCTGCGCTTTGATAATACTATCCATATGATTGGCAAGATGTAATTGGTTTCACAGTGAGCGGCTTCGGTCGCCGTAGCTAAAGCCACTTGGGGTGTAGGACACGCCTTTACCCAGGCCGATGACTTTGAACAGTTCACCCATTTCTGCCGGACTGGTCAGTTTTTGTACGGCGTTGGTAATAGGGAGCCAGGTTTTTGGGACTGTTTGATCGCATTCCGCCAGAACGGATTGCAAGCCGCCGCCCAGCAAGAACATGGCCTGTGTCGTGTAACCGAGGAAATCCAGTCCATGGTCAACTGCGGTATGGGCGATGGCACTGAAGTCGACATGGACAGTGATGTCTTGCAAGCCAGGCAGAAAGAAGGGATCGCCATGGGCATGATGACGATAGTGGCACATCAGCGTACCTTGATCGCGTTGCGGGTGGTAATACTCGCTGGCGCCAAAGCCATAGTCGATGAGCAAGATGATGCCTTGTCGTAGATGGTCGGCCAGACTCTTGATAAAGCCGCGGTTGGTCAGGCTGATTTCAGTGAGATAAGGGGCTGATACATCCAGTGTTTCACAATGCGCGATCAGGCTTGGATGAGAGAGTGGTCTGTCTTCGAAGGCCAGTTGATCCTGCTGCCAGATTACACCACGTTCCAGCCAGCCACCTTCAGTGTGATGAACCAGCCGGGCGGGCATGGCATCCAGTACTTCATTGCCAAGTACCACGCCATTGAAGCTTTCGGGGATCTGATCTATCCATTCAACGTGTTTAAGCAGGTGCAGATCATGCTGAAAGGTTTGCCATTGGCGCTCTTTCAAGTCTGCAGATACATCCAGAATATAGTAGCGATCTGGTAACTGGCCGAGCGCAGCCAGCTCGCGCAGGATATCGAGGGCCAGTTTGCCGCTGCCGGCGCCGAATTCGAGCACATGACGAGCAGTATGCTGGAAAGCCTCAATCACTTGGCGGGCGAGTACGCGACCAAAGATAGGTGTCATTTCCGGCGCGGTGATGAAATCGCCAGCACCACCGAATTTGGCGCTACCGGCGGTGTAATAACCCAAGCCGGGGGCATACAGGGCATCTGCCATGTAATCGGCAAATGACAGCCAGCCATCATATTGATCGATATGATTGCGGATGTATGAAAGTAGATTTTGACTGTGCGCCAGTGCCTCTGCACTGGGCTTAGGTAGTGATGACATGGGTGTTATGCTACATTTGTTCGATTGGTGACTTGAGTTTACAGTGTGTTGATGTGGCCTGCGAGCAATGGGCCGGTTTGATTTGATGCATGTTGGGGAGATCGCGGTGCAAGGCAAGGTGGTGTTGGTGACAGGCGGTGCAAGACGGGTGGGGGCAGCGATTTGCCGCCAGCTTCATGCCGCTGGTGCGCAGATCATGGTGCATTACCGCAGTTCGACAGGCGATGCTCGCTCGCTGGTAGCTGAGCTGAACCTGAAACGTCCGAACTCGGCTGCGATGGTGCAGTGTGATCTATTGAATGTATCGGCGTTGCCGGCACTGGTGGCGCAAACGGTGGAATCGTTTGGCCGACTGGATGGGTTGGTGAACAATGCATCCAGCTTTTACTCAACTCCGGTGGGCGATATCACTGAAAAGGACTGGGATGACCTGCTGGGTTCAAACCTGAAGGCGCCATTGTTTTTGTCACAGGCCGCTGCAGCTGAATTGCGTAAACACCATGGCGCTATCGTGAATATTGTTGATATCCATGCCGAGCGGCCCATGCGTGGCCACATCGTCTATAACATTGCCAAGGCGGGGCTGGCCGGCCTGACGCGATCGCTGGCCCGAGACCTGGCACCGGATGTGCGGGTGAATGGTGTCTCCCCTGGCGCCAATATTTGGCCTGAAGGTGACTCGGTGTTTGACGAGGTTGCGAGGCAGCGTATTCTACATACCGTGCCGTTACGACGGGTGGGTGAACCTGATGATATTGCCCGTACCGTCAAGTTTTTGCTGCAGGATGGGGACTATATTACCGGCCAGATTATTGCCGTGGATGGTGGCAGGTCAATCAACCTTTAGTTTTGTCATTTCACCAGCTGTTATTTGCTAAATTCCATAACTATCATTCATTTTACTCATCAAATTGGTAGTCACTTCTGATTGCCACGTCTGAATTCCCGCCACAGCCATCAATTGAATTGATCAAGATGTAAGCGTGATATGTTTGGTCGCAAACACGCGTTACTGCATATGCTATTCCGCCAGACGGAAGAAATTCATGCATCGGTAATGAAATGACGCTGATAATCTATTTGAATAAAATAGCCAATAAAACAAGTTGTTGGTTTGGATTTCCCAGATGCTAGATTGATAATGGCAGATACTGTTTGCTTATTCTGAATATTTCAAATTGATGAAATCTTGCTGACGCAATATTGCAATCTCTGTACGCTATGCTGCCCAAATTTCCAAAACTATTATTTGTGGAATTTGGCATATAACAATCAGGGAAGAGATACATCATGCTATTGAGGATTTCACACGTGCCGCGCATCATCGCCTTATCGCTGCTGTTGATGGGTACCGCCCAAGCAGCGGGTTCCGTCGTTGTCAGTCAGGTTTATGGCGGTGGTGGTAATAGTGGTGCAACATTGCGCCATGATTTCATTGAACTGTTCAATCGTTCGACTGCGCCTGTCGATCTGACGGGATGGAGTGTGCAGTATGCCTCCAGTTCGGGTAGCACATGGCAGGCCACTGCACTGAGTGGTGTGTTGCAGCCAGGACAGTATTTGCTGGTACAGGAAGCTGCGGGCAGTGGTGGTAGCACCCCCCTGCCAACACCAGATGCCATCGGTACCATCAATATGTCGTCATCCAGCGGCAAAGTGGCACTGGTGAATACCACAAGCTTGCTCAACTGTGGAAGCAACTGCTTGCCGGATGCGCGTATTGTGGACTTTGTCGGTTTCGGCAGCGCCAATAGTGCAGAAGGTGGAGCAGCACCTGGGCTGAGCAACAGTAATGCTGCATTGCGTCGTGGTAACGGGTGTACTGATAGTGACAATAACGCGGCGGATTTTGCAGCCAATACGCCTATACCACGTAACCGAGCGGTTGTTGTTACGGCATGTAGTGATACTGGCGGCGGTAACGGTGGTGGCAATGGCAATACTGCGCGAATCAGAGATATTCAGGGTAAGGCACACTTGTCCCCAGTGAATGGCCAGTCGGCCAGCAACGTGCCGGGCGTGGTTACACTGGTGCTGAGCAATGGCTTCTTTATGCAAGACCCACAACCGGATAACGATGTAGCAACATCTGAAGGGATTTTTGTTTACACCAGCACTGCACCGACAGTACAGGTGGGCGACGCCGTGATGGTAAGTGGCAAGGTCGCAGAGTTTCGTGCGGGTGGTACATCTGGTACCAATAATCTGACTACAACCCAGTTGACTGGGGTGACTGTTAATCGTGTGTCCAGTGGCAATGCATTGCCTGCCGCAGTGGTTATCGGTGCTGGTGGCCGCATACCACCAGCAAAAGTGATTTACCAAGGCTCTGTGGGAGATATTGAAAGTGTAGGGACATTCAACCCGGCGATCAACGGCATTGATTTCTGGGAAAGCCTGGAAGGCATGCGGGTGCAATTGAACAATGCCGTGGCCAGCAGCCCATCCAACAAATATGGCGAAGTTACGTTGCTGGGTGATGGCGGGGCGTTTGCCAGTACCCGTACACCGCGTGGCGGCGTAATCATTTCGGCCGATGATTATAATCCGGAACGCCTGATCGCGCTGAATGGTACGGTGAAAGTGCCGAAGGCCAATGTGGGTGATCGTTTTGCACAGGCTGTGGGCGTGATCAATTACACCTTCGGGAACTTCAAGCTGCAACTCAGCGAGCTGAGCCCATTGATCAATGGGGGCTTGAAGCAGGAGCAAACCCGCAAACAGACTGCAGATGAACTGGCTATTGCATCATTCAACGTGGAAAACCTTGCACCTGCTGATCCACAAAGCAAGTTCGACCGATTGGCTACTCAAATGGTGAACAACCTCCAGGCACCGGATATTGTCGGTTTGATGGAGATTCAGGATAACAACGGTGCTACCAATGATTCGATCGTCGATGCAACCAACACCTATAACACCCTGATCGATGCGATCGTGCGTGCTGGTGGGCCGCGCTATCAGTTCCGGTCGATCAACCCGGTGGACGATCAGGACGGTGGGCAACCTGGTGGCAATATTCGTCAGGGCTTCCTGTTCAACCCGGCCCGCGTGTCATTTGTGGATCGTGCCGGCGGTACCGCAACCGCTGCGGTCAGTGTGGTGAAGCAGGGCGGGGTTGCTGCCTTGTCATTCAGCCCGGGGCGCATTGCGCCGACTGACCCTGCATTCCAGGCTAGTCGTAAACCCTTGGTAGGTGAGTTTCTGTTCAATGGCCAGAAACTGTTTGTGATGGCAAATCATTTGAACTCGAAGGGGGGGGATCAGGGCTTGTTTGGCCGCAACCAACCGCCGGTGCGCTCCAGTGAAGTGCAACGGAATCAACAGACCGCCATTCTGGCTGATTTCACTAAACAGTTGTTGGCGGTAGACCCGAAAGCCAATCTGGTGGTGCTGGGTGACTTGAATGACTTCGAATTTTCACCTGCAGTGGCCAAACTGAAGGCGGCGGGGCTGCATGATCTGGTGGAAAGTTTGCCTGCCGGGGAGCGCTATACCTACGTGTTTGAAGGCAATTCACAAGCGTTGGATCACATCATGGTCAGCCATAATCTGGCTAACAAAGCAGAATATGATGTGGTGCATACCAACAGCGAATTTGCAGATCAGACCAGTGATCATGATCCGGAGGTTGCCCGTATCAGGTTTGCACCACAATTGAATGACGTGACGGCACACCTGACGGTCGGTGCATCGGGTTTGAGCTTCAATCGTGCGACCAGCCAGTATCAAGGCACCATTACATTGACTGCTAAACAAGCACTGGCCTCACCACTGGGTGTGGCATTGCAAGGGCTACCTGCGGGCGTATCTCTGCTCAATGCAACCGGAAATGTGGCTGGGGTGCCTTATGTCAAGCTTGCGACCCCGCCTGCAGTTGGACAGATGATCAGCATCCCGGTGTTGTTCAGCAATTCCTCCAACATTCGTATTGGTTTCAACACCATTGTTTATAGTGGCCAGTTGTAAAGGTTGATAGCTGGGTGCTTAAAGCCGTTTCACCAAGTTTTATTAGCGGCTCTTAACGGCACCCGGCATGTCAGGCGGATTGGGTGGGCAAGTTATTGTCTGGGCTTGCCCTGAGACTTAGCCTTGCCAACTGCGGTATCGATGTCAAATGAATCGGGGCGGCTATGCCCCGATATCACGCGTTTTAAAGGAAATATTATGTTTGCACGCTTCAAACAACATGTGCTGGCCTGTTTGGCTGGGTTGGTAATGACGACGTCTGCCTGGGCTGGGCCGATGTATCACGTAACCATTGATACCCAATCGCTTTCATCCCAAACCGGTTTTATCGATATTGGCCTGATGGGATTGCTGGACTCCCCGTTGGCCCGGGTGGTGGTCAGCAAGTTACAGGGCGGGACGCAGACAGGTGTGGCAGACGTGATGGGTAACGTGCTGCCCACAGCAGATGGTTGGGCGTTGGTGAATGATGCCAATAGCGACCTGCTGTTGCCATGGCAGTTTGGCGCCCGGCTGAGTTTTGATGTGGCGCTGACCGGTGATTGGTTGACCGCAGCATCGGGAAGCGGTACCACTTTCGCGGTGAAATTGTTCGATCAGGCATTCAACAACGTGCTGACGACCGATACGGCTGGCGATTTGCTGCGACTGGAATTGATGGCGGGTGGCAATGTGGCCCCGGCGACGTTCACAAGCGACCAAGCTGGCAACCCGTCGGTGGTCAGCCTCTCGGTTCAGCAACTGCCGGTGCCGACCACCTTGTTATTGGGCCTGACCGTGTTGGGTGGCATGGCAGTCACACGCCGATATGTCCGCCGCTGAAATGGTGGCCTGATGGCAAAAAGCTGGCTTGCCATGGCAACGTCAGCTTTTGTTTTTGGGCTTGGTTCGGGTTAATTGCCAGACCATGCCACCTAATATGCCGACCCCCACCAGAAGCACCGCCCATAAGGCGGCACGTTTCCAGTCTATTTGTTCTGCCAAACCAAAAGCAGTTTGCTTTGTGGGCTCGGTAGTGTGCTGCATGGTGCCTAACACTGCCGAGTCAATCGCGGGTGCCTGCGAACTACCCCAGCCTGGCACCAAGGTGTTGATTGGCAGGGCGGTGGTTTTCAGACTGGGTTGGCCAATTTGTAGTTGATAGGGTGGGTTGCCACGTGCCAGGAAAATGACCTGATAGGCGGTGCTGCCGATACGAAGTGTGGGCGGTGTCTGGCCAAAACCACCGCTACGTTCATCGGCATGTATACGCAGGCTTCGTAACGGTTGGCCAGTCAGTGCAAGCTGTGTGTGGGTCCATTCGCTATTACCTTGTTGCACGCGGTAAACCACCCCGTTGGTCAGGGTGGCCCAAGGCTGTTTAGTGTCATATTTGCCCGCGATATGAACGGGTAACAGCGTGTTGGTCTGCGGCAACTGGATATCAAGCTGATCGATCACGATGGCGCGCGGTAGGTTGAGTGTCAGCTCATTCTGGGCACTTCGCGTGGCCTGCATCGGGGGGGACCAGACCGTTGGCGCTGGCTGCCAAGCCTGATCGCCATAGCGCAGGCTGACTTTGCTCAGGCTGGGGGCGTTGGCAGGTGCGCGCCACAACAGGCGTAAATAACGGGCTTTAGTACCATTCAGCTCGATGCGCTGTTGGCTGATTCGCTGGCCGTTGAACTCCAGGCGCGCCAGTTGGCCATCGGTTAGCGACCGCCAATGCTGCAGATCGTCACTTCCTTGAATCTCGATGCGCTGGAACCCTGTCACCGCGGCATCCCACTCGATATCCAGGCTGATCAATGGCGTATCGATTTTACTGGCATCCAGCAAATAGCCGATGATGGGTGCCGCCTTTGTTTCCTGAGACTGGCCCTGTTCAACCCGTACGATGGTACCGCTGGTGTTGCGTTCTACCTGGACGGTCAACGGCTCATTGGCGTTGCTGGCATCGCCATGCAGTGGAAAAGGAGTCAGCGAAGCGTGCAGTTGTTGCTGTTCATTGTGGCCACTCTGCCGAATCAGGCTAAACGGTATGTTTTCGCCTGAGGCATTGGTCATGCGCAGGTCGGCCAATGTCGGGTCATGTGCGGCCAACATGGCTTGCATCGGCAGGGTCAACCGATAGTAAGGGCCGTTGCCTTGCAATTGAATGGGCGCTTGGGCCTCAAACGTAGCGGGTGTCGCGTATGCACCACCGGCGATTAGCAGCATGGCCAGATTGCGGCAAGCCGATAACATCATGGGGTTTTGTCCTCTTTGACTTCGCTATCCGTTTTGGGTGGCAGCGGGGCGAAGTAACCAACAATCAACAGCAATACTCCCACCCCAATAAACGAAACGATTCGCGCCAGCCCGCCGCGGTTGCCCAGCTCGACCAGGAACAGCTTGCCGACCACGATGGCCGCCAGTGTGGCGCCTACCATCCACATTTGCCGCTGGGCGCGGGCATGGCCGGCGATCATCAGGCCCAGCGCCGCCAAACTCCACACCAGCGACAGGCTGGCTTGCACCAACATGGAAGCCATCAGCTCATCGAATTGGAACGGCACACCGGCTAGATGATGGGCGCCACGGAACACTGCGCAGGTCAACATCAACCACAACGAAAAACCCACCACCCATTGCCACTGGCTGGTTGGCAGGGAGGGTGACCATTCTTTGTTACGTGCCTGCAACCACATCACCACACTGGTCAATACCAATAACTGGCCGATTTCCAGTGGGTTGAGCAATGGCAGATAAGGTAAGGGGGCCGCCGCGCCTGCGCTGGCCAGATTGCTGAGCCAGAACCAGCCAAACATGACTGCTGCGACAGGCAATGCTGCTGTGTTACGATAGGTGTTTTCATATTGAGATATTGGCCAGAAACGGCCCAGGCGTTGTGATGTCGCCATCACCAGATAGGCCGCTGGCACCAATACGCCGCCAAGCCAGCGCCAGGCGGTATGGTGTTCACTCAGTTGCAGCAGCAGGAAGCGCATCTCGACCGACATGGTCAGTAGCCACAACCATAGCCCCCCCACATGCAACATCGTTGACAGTGACGATGGCAACAAGCTATCCAGTTTGCGCAAGGTATAGAAGTGCAAGCCAATCACCAGCCCCCAGCCTAACCAGCCCAAACTGGCCAATGGGTGATATTGGCCGGTATCGTTGACCGCAATCAGTAGGATCAGTGCAGAGGCTGGCACAATCAAAGCACACAGGGTTGCCATATCGCGCCATGACCAGCGCCGGGCCGCCCATTGCCATACCAGTGCAGTGCCTGCGAGCAGAATCAACAACAGGTGGCGGGTGGTGGCGCTGTCATGCAAGCGCCACAGCTCATTCACCCAAGCGTAAGCCCACCAGCCGGTGGCCCAGACCAACAGGATGGCACTGATTTCACGTAGGCCGGTGATAATGGCATTGGGCTTGGTTTGCTGGGCTTCCTGCCATAATCGCCATGCGCCTATATAGGCTGCCACGCCCAGTGTAATGGGCGCCCAGAAATCGATGTGGCCAAAAGCAGGCAATTCTGGATTCAATACCAAGCGGTCAAGGTGAGCCCACATCAATGCCGCACCACCCACAACTTGAAGTGCCAGGCCAAATACCAGCGACCAGCGCTGTTTCAACCACACACTCAGCCACACGATGCCCAAGCCACTGACTGCCCAGACTGCACTGGCTGTATTCCATGGTGTGACAAACAGCACGGCCATGTTAATGAATACCAGGCCGAACAACATGGAAAAACCCAAGGGTTTCATCACCAACGGGTCGACTTTGGCCACAGGATCGCGCATGGCCAGCACCAGGCCTGCGATGGTTGCAAGACCAAGCATGCCTGCAGCCACCACACCACGCCAACCGGAAGCCAGCACAGTGCCATCGGTGCCAGATTGCAGGTGACTCAGAAAGATAATGCCCGCCAATGCTTGAATCCCCAATGCTGCCGGTAACCAGCTGCGGTCTTGCAGCCTCAGGCCAGCATAGAGCGTAGCCAAACCCAGCAAGGCCCAGGCCATGGTGGCGCCTTGCGCGTCCAGCAACAAGGCGGGTACCAGATCCCAGGCGGCCAGGCCCATCAAAGCCAGCGGGCTGGTGTTCTCCCAACTGCGGTGCTGTTCGGCCGGTGTCTGGCGTAATTGCCAGTAGCTGAACAACCATGCGCCACCCAGCATGATGGCACCTAAGGTGGCTCCATCCAGCAGTGTGGTGGTGCCAACGTACAGGGTGGAAAGGTAAGCCAGGCTGGCCGCCAATTGCAGGCATAGCGCAAAGCCGCGTGCTACCGGCCGCTGTTGCCGTAGTCCTACCCAATAAATACCTGCGCCTTCTACCGCCCAGGCGGCCGAGGTCCAGCGTGCATCCAACCCAAGTGGAATGGCCAAGGTGCCAAAGATGACGCCTAGCGCCAGTAGAATTTCCATCAACAAGGCATGGCGCCATTGCGAACGATGGTGTAACACGCTGGCCAGGATCAGATAAGCCAGCCCCATGGCTAATGCGCTGAAGGCTGCACCGAATTCGAGGTGTCTGACCACGGCATACTGCAGGCCAAAACCGATCAGTGGCGTGCCGAACAGTATGGTGCCATCGACGTAATTGGCCTGCTTGGTGGACCAGGCAAGCAGGGCAGCACGGTCGGACGGGGCTTCTCCTGCATCCAGCAGGGTTCGGCGGGCAAATAGCAGGCCGATGGCCAGATACATGGCGAAGAACAGAATCAGGAAAGGCTCGGTACTGGCAAACAGTTCAGGCCGATAGCTGCGCAACCCCCAGGCACCACCAATACCGAACGTGCCGACGAACCCAACAAGATTTAACAGCCGCCATGCCTTGAACCATGCGATAGCAAAAATGCCGGTATTCAACAATGCGAAGTAACTGAACAGTGCCACATGATTGCCGCTACCAGTTGATGCCAGAATCGGGGCCGCAAAGCCACCCAACGTGCCTGCCACCGCCAAGCCCAGGGCATCCTGCAATATGGCCAGGATTGCGGCACAGATGGTAATGATGATCAGCAGTACAAAGCCGGTTTGAGGTGTCAGCAACGGGTGCAGACGCATGGCGGCGAACACGGTCAAGTACATGACGGCAACTCCGGCGCCCTGCATGGCCAATCCGTAGGCTGCCTGCTTCAGGCGTACCCGCCAGCCAATAACCAACAGCACGATGGCGGTGAAGGCGACACCCGCATAACGTAATTCAACAGGTACGACGACGCGCTCTGCCGCATATCGCAGCAGGAAGGCCAAGCCCAGAAACAGCAGCAGAATGCCGACACGCAATACGGTATTGCCACCAAACAACCATACCTGAAAAGCGGCAATGCGCGTCGATAGCCAGTCTGGCTCAGCCGATACGGGGTGCGTCGGTTGGGTAGTTCGGCGATATGCTGGTGCAACACTTGCCGGTTTGGATTCTGATTCAGCCTGTGCTTGAGGGGCTGTAGCAGTGGCCTGCTCAATGTCTGGCTGACTATCGGCCGGAGAGAGCGGAGTCAGTTCAATTTCAGGCTGTGGCGGGGTGGGTGGAGGTGACCCTTGTTCAGGTGGCACCGCTAGTATCGCCAATTCGTCAAATTGAAGCGGTTCAGGAACTGTAGCTGGTGCATCGACAGGTTGTTCGATGGCAATTGGTACGGCCACTACGGGTGCTGTTGGTGGGGCGGTGGTGGCCGGTTTCTCGATTTTGCTGAGACGGGTGTGGATATCCAGCGTGACCTGGTCGAAATGGCTGCGGAATTCGGCCAGGATGGCCATTTTGGCTTTGGCGTCGTCTTCCAGCGCTTGCAGACGTGATTTCAGGCTGATCAATCCGCCCAGCAGCCAACCAACAATGGCACCAAACACGCCGGCCTGAAATGACTCGAACATGGAGCCAGCGATGACGGCACCAATGATCATGAGCGTGAAACTTAGCAAAGGTGTCTCCAGTGTGCGGATGATAGGTATGAATGCTTCGCGATTACCTCTACCAATAAGTGCGGGGCAGATCTTGGCTCAACGTGATCTGGCCAACCTGTCTTGCCATCAACCAACCGCGGAGCAGGCCAATCAACTCCGCTTCATCAGTTTTTCTGACGTGGTTGACAATGTCTGCCAACAAGCCATTGGCGACCCGATCATCATTACTGTGGCCAAATTGCGACTGAAGTTGGGCCAGCCATTCCGCAAATTTCTCGTACCGTTTACCACCATACGCCATCTGCCCGAACTCACCGAGATAACGCATTTTTTTACCGGCAATACGGCTTTGATGTCGTGCCAAGCCATCCTCTGCTGCTTTGGATAGTGTAGCTTGCAGTCGCTTGGCGTACTTTTTGAGGACAGGTCCCAGTGCTTCGTCAAAATGGATAAGCGTTTCCTGATTGGTAAGGGTGGCAAAATAGCGACCCCACTCCAGTAATAGGAGTTGATAGCGTCGGCTGCTTAGCGTCAAACGTGCTTCGTCATGCGCAGCATAGCCGCGGGCGACCAGTCGCGCATGCAATCGGCTTCGGGCGGTGTGGGGACCAATCTGCTCAAATAGGGGTGGCAGTGTCTCTCCCAGTAGCACGTCCCAATCCCGGGCATTGCCCAGAACAGTTCCCAGCCAACGTAGTTCGGTCATTAGAAAGGACACTTTATCCGGGTCTGGTAAATGGGGACGGAATGCACTGAGCAAGACGCGTAGCCGGCGCAGGGTCACTCGCATTTGATGCAGGTATTCTGACTCGTCCGGGCGGCGTAGAAATCCAGTCTCGTTTCTCTGGAAGCTATCAAGCAGGCTGTGTGCCAGCGTGCTGACGGCGTCAGTCAGCGGGGTATCAGCTGCGACTGTGGGCGAGGTCCATTTCTGTGGTGCAGTGATCTGTTCGCCATAAGCCAAACGGTAACCGCGTTCGGCCTTGCTGGCATTTTCAATATGGATGTTGTAACGGCTTGCAATGGCCAATGCTATGTCAAACAGTGCGGAAACTGGCCCAGCCTTCAGCTCTAGCTCAATTTCGCAAATCGGTTCGGTTTTGTCGGTTACGACAATTTCACCTTGGTCCAGTGCCAGCTCGATTTCCACCTCGTCAGTGGGGCGAAGGACGCGTACTGTACGCTGGAAATTGGTCGCAAACACTGGCTTCAGCCGTGTAATCCGCTCTTCATCAAACCAGTCAGCCCACGGGCTGTCAGCAGCCGGAGCAAAGTCCAACGCACGACCTGAAACCGGGTATTCCAGCTCTTGGCGGGAATGTAGGCCACCAATGACTTGGCCCCCACCTTTGATGGTCTGTAGCCACTGCTTACCGGCACATCGCAATCGTAAGCCGATGCGGGCTGCTTGCAGTTCATGATCCGGGGTGTCGAAATAAATGTTTTCCAGCGACACTCGTTGGCTATGGGCTTTGGTCGCTGGTTTCAGGAGGGGATCTTTCAGCAGCTTGCTGACATCGCTTGGGTCAATCAGCAGTTTCAGTTCAACTTCCATGGTCGTGGCTGCCGCAACTTAATAATAGAGAACCGCCCGAGTGTAGACGAGGTGGGCTACAGGTTCCAGCACCACAGAAAGAAAAACGGACCGCCCTCAGGCGATCCGTTCCTAATATCAAGTTGAAGTCAGCCGGTAAGCCGGGTTCTGTCGTGGACAATCATTCCTCTAGGCCTTGCATTGCTCCAAGGCTCAAGCTGCCTACCCGCGGACTCAGCGAGCAACCTCAACGTCCGCCTATTTGGCATTGCTCCGGGTGGAGGTTACCGCGTTTCACCGTAACTGAATACGCTCGTCTCTGTGGCCCTATTCCTCGTCTCGCGACGTACGGCCGTTAGCCGTCACCCTGCTCTGTGGAGCCCGGACTTTCCTCCCCCCGATTGCTCGGGCAGCGATTGTCTGGCTGACTTCAGGCGGAATTCTACCACCGAATCGGAAAAATTCCGCCGCTGATCCGGATGAATGCCAGTATTTAACCCTGCATGCACCAGCCGATGGTTTCGCCAGCACGCAGTGGCACGACTGTTGAATCGCCGAACTGGTATTCGGCGGGCACGGTCCAGCTTTCCTTTACCAAGGTGATGGTATCCGAATGACGTGGCAGGCTATAGAAATCTGCCCCATTGAAGCTGGCGAATGCTTCCAGCTTGTCCAGGGCGTTTACGCTTTCGAAGGCTTCCGCATATAGCTCAATCGCAGCATGGGCAGAGTAGATGCCGGCACAGCCACAGGCGGCTTCCTTGGTGTGCTTGGCATGCGGTGCAGAATCCGTACCCAGGAAGAATTTTGGATTACCGCTGGTAGCGGCTTTCAGCAGTTCCACCCGATGTTCTTCGCGTTTCAATACCGGCAGGCAATAGTGATGTGGCCGTACACCACCGATAAACAATGCATTTCGATTCATCAGCAGATGCTGTGGCGTCAAGGTCGCACCAATATTGCTGGGTGCCGCCATGACAAATTGTGCGGCTTGTTTGGTGGTGATGTGTTCGAACACGACTTTCAAGCCAGGGAACTGACGAGTCAACGGGGTCATCACTTTGTCGATGAAGACGGCTTCACGGTCGAATACATCTACGTCGCCATCGGTTACTTCCCCATGCACCAATAAAGGCAAGCCCTGTTTTTCCATTTCTGCCAGCACGGCAGCGCATTTGCCCAGCAGATCGGTCACACCTGAATCGGAATTGGTGGTTGCACCGGCCGGATACAGTTTGATGGCTTTGACGAAACCACTTTGCTTGGCCTTGATGACTTCCGCTGGCGAGGTCAGGTCGGTGAGGTACAACACCATCAACGGTTCAAAGCGGCTACCTGCAGGCAGGGCGGCCAGAATGCGTTCACGATAGGCCGCAGCGAGTTCTACTGTAGTGACAGGTGGCTTCAGATTGGGCATCACAATGGCTCGCCCGAATTGGCGTGCGGTGTCCTTTACCACATCGCGCATGGCGATACCGTCGCGCAGATGCAGGTGCCAATCGTCAGGGCGGGTCAGGGTGAGTTGCTGGGTCATGAGGCGGCTCGCAAAATCAATGAAAACAGACAGACATTATAACTCTGTTCAGTCTGCTGCTTTCAGCTTCAGCGCGGCATCGTATAACTGCTTTTTGTTGGCTCCAGTGATTTCCGCGGCCAACCCGGATGCCTGTTTGACTGGCAGCCCTTTCAGCAGGATACCTAACACACGGAGCGTTTCAGGGCTGATCGATTCATCAGCTTCAACTTCCGGCGCACCCTCAATGATCACCACAAATTCGCCACGGGTCTGATTGCTGTCAGACGCAAACCAGGCTGCCACCTGGCCTAACTGGCAGCGGTGAATGGTCTCGAAGGTTTTGGTCAGTTCGCGGGCTAGCAGGACTCGACGTTCCGCCCCAAATATCTCGGCCATGTCTGCCAGACATTCTTCGATCCGGTGTGGTGCTTCATAGAATACCAAGGCATAAGGGGCATCCACCAAAATCTGTAGCGCCTTTTTGCGCTGACCTGATTTAGGGGGCAAGAAACCGTAAAACAAGAACTGGTTCTGGGTGAAACCGCTGGCCGACAAAGCGGTGACCACGGCACTGCAACCAGGGATGGGGACAACCTTGAGGCCAGCCTCACGTACCACATCCACCAAAATGGCACCAGGGTCGCTGACTGCGGGGGTGCCTGCATCGGATACCTGCGCAATGGATTTGCCTTCCCGCAGCCAATTGATGATACGTTCGGCTTCACGACGCTCGTTATGTTCGCGCACCGAGATGGTTTTGGTCATGATCTGGAACGAGGCCAATAACTTCTGTGTGACCCGTGTATCCTCGGCTGCAATGATGTCCACGGTGCGTAAAACCTCCAGGGCACGCATACTTAAATCGCGTAAATTCCCAATGGGAGTGGCCACCACATATAATACGCCTTCTTCCACGGCGCCATTTTCCAAATGCGACAACGTATTACCTCATTCCTGCTAGCGATAAGCTGCTTACTATACGCAGGCTGTGCGCACCAAGCCAGCCGCACGCCTGCTCCGATTGAAAAACGCGATGCACAACCAGCTTACAAGTTGGCGCCCATGCCTTCTGCCAAACCAACTGCTGCCACTAAAACTGCGCCAGCCAAGCCGGCAACCAAGGCAAGCGACACCGCGGTGGTGCAAGTGACCCCACTGGAGACTGCACCGCCGCTGGCGTCAGTGGCCAAAGCGGATACGCAGGCAAGCAGTCCGCCAGCCCAGGCAACCCGTGGCCCAATGATCGCCTTGATACTGCCCATTGGCACGAAAGCCTTGGGCATGCCTGCCGAGGCGATAAAGGAAGGGTTTAATGCTGCAGTAACAGCAAGGCCAGAGACTGATTTGCCGATTCGTGTCTACCCAACCAACGAGCAGACCGATGATCTGCTCTTCAACTATAAGCAGGCATTGGATGAAGGTGCCAGCGTAGTAGTGGGGCCACTAACCAAACCGGCGATCACTACATTGGCGAATTCGGGCTTGGTGTCTGTTCCGACGCTGGTATTGAATACGCCAGATGCCGGTACTGTTTTACCTGGGCAGATGTTTGCATTCGGATTGTCGGCGGAAGCTGAAGCCCGCCAAGTGGCACGTGGTGCGTATGGCGGCACTCAGACACGGGCCTTGGTGATCAGTATCGATACCCCGTTGAATCGTCGTATTGCACTAGCTTTCAGCGAAGAGTGGCGGCAGTTGGGCGGTAACATTGAAGCAGATTTCCAACTAGGTAGTCAGGCTACATTTTCCCGGTTACGTGACACAATCGAGCGGATTCGCCCGGAGTTGGTATTCCTGGCGTTGGACCCAAGACGTGCCCGGCAAGCAAGGCCATATATTGGTTACGGTATGCCAGCCTATGCAACGTCTCAAGTACACAACGGCATGATGAATGCACCGGTAAACCGTGATCTGTTAGGCGTGCAGTTTGTTGACATGCCTTGGTTGACTGACAAGGGTAATGAATTGGTTGGCCTTTACCCCGTAAGTACACAGAAACTGACGGCTGATCTGGATCGCCTGTATGCGATGGGAATCGATGCTTATCGAATTGCAGCAAAAATGGCCAAGGGTGAGGTGCCTGCCAGCTTTGAAGGGGTGACGGGCCATATTGAGCTGAAGCGACAGCAGTTTCTGCGCACGGCCACCATGACTTCATTTGGTAGCGATAGCGTCCAATGAGTATCGATGGTGCCGCTGCCGAAGCGGTAGCTGCCCGTTTTCTGATCCGCCACGGTTTGAAGATCGTGGCGCGCAATTATCGTTGCCGTTTGGGTGAAATCGACCTGATCGCCTTGGACGGGAACACATTGGTGTTTGTCGAGGTCAAAGCCCGTTCGGGGTCTGGCTTTGGCGGCAGCATATATAGCATTACACCGGCCAAGCAGCGCAAGCTGCTGGCCACTGCCCAACATTATCTTGCCAGCCTGGGTCGTGAGCCTGCTTGTCGTTTCGATGCTGTATTGTTCGAAGGACAGGGCGCACCGACTTGGCTGCGCAATATCCTGGAAGCCTGACAATGGATTTGGTTGAACGTATCAACCGGCAATTTGCCGACAATATTGAACTGACAACCCGCGTGATGCATGAGCTGTCGCCTGGCATAGCTCACGCTGCTGAGCGTATCGTGTCCTGCCTGATGGCAGATGGCAAGCTGCTGGCTTGTGGCAATGGTACGTCAGCTGCTGACGCGCAGCGTTTTGCATCGTTGTTGTTGAACCGATTTGAACGCGAGCGTCCGGGTCTGGCCGCTTTTGCCTTGGCCAGTGATGCCACCACTTTGGCTGCTATTGCTGAAGATTATGATTTCGACCTGGTCTATTCAAAGCAGGTGCGTGCCATTGGTCAGCCAAATGATCTGTTGCTGGCCATTTCGGCCAGCGGTAGTGCAGCGAATGTGGTTGAAGCCATTCACGCTGCCCATGAGCGCCAAATGGGCGTCATTGCCCTATCGGCAGAAGGCGGACTGGTTGGTGATGTGCTGACATCGGAAGATGTTCACCTCAGCATTGCGGATGGCCACCCACCTCGCGTCAGGGAAATACATATGTTGACGTTGCATGCTTTGTGCGACGCCATCGACTGCATGTTATTGGGAGCTGATTGAAATGAAGAAGACATTTGTATTGATGGCCTTTGCCACACTGGCTACGCCGGTATTGCAAGGTTGTGCACCTCTGGTTGTGGGCGCTGCTGCCGGCACGGTGCTCATGGCCAATGATCGCCGCACGACCGGCACCCAGATTGATGACCAGTCGATCGAATTGAAATTGGAAAACCGCGCCAAGGAGGAGTTCGGTGACCGAGCTCATGTCAACGTCACTAGTTACAACCGTGCAGCCTTGTTGACAGGTGAAGCGGAAAGCGATGATGTGAAGCAGGGCCTGGAGCGGTCTGCGCGTACTGTGCCTGGGGTAGGCAAGATCCATAATGAACTGGTAATCGGTCCGAATTCCACGCTGGGTGCGCGCACTGCTGATACGGCCACCACGACCCGCGTCAAAACAGCATTGATCAGCAATACCAGTATCAATGCCAATCAGATCAAAGTGGTGACGGAGGCAGGTACGGTCTATTTAATGGGTATTGTCAGCCGATTCGAATCAAAAACAGCGGCTGATATTGCTGCAGGTGTATCTGGTGTTAAAAAGGTCGTTACCTTATTCGAATATCTTGATTGATTTGTTCTGATATCCTCGTTCTATCGTCAACTGGGATAAGGTTTTACTGACGCTACCTGATTCCCAGCACGGTCAGGTTCGACCATGGCCTGAACCGGGTAACAATCTGGCGGGTGAACAACGGATAAATTCCCTTATGCTTACTGCTTCCTCACAGCGTACCATGGGTGCGCTGCTGATTCTGCTGTCCGCATTTGCGTTCGGCGTCATGCCTTTATTCACTCACTATGCTTATGCTGCTGGCGCAGATACGCGTACGGTGCTGATGCTTCGTTTTTCGTTGGCTGGCTTGGTCATGTTGGCGGTGATGTCGCTCAGGCGCGATCCCTGGCCGCGTGGCAAGGCCTTGCTGGGGTTGGTGGCAATGGGTGCCTTGGGGTATGCAGGTCAGTCATTTTGTTACTTCACAGCTTTGCATTATGCCAACCCGGGTTTAGTGGCCTTGTTGCTGTATTTGTATCCAATTCTGGTGACCATATTGGCGGCTTTGTTTTTGCATGAGCCCCTGACACGCAATAAGTTGATCGCGCTGGGGCTGGCTTGCCTGGGGTTGGTATTGACTATCGGCCCGGCCCTGGGCGGCTCGCCAACTGGAATCGTGCTGGGATTGATGGCCGCAGTCATCTATTCCATTTATATTGTTGTTGGATCCCGTATCACGGTAGGTGGCAATGCATTTGCGACTTCGACAGTGATCATGCTGTCAGCTGCTGTGACGTTCTCCGTCAGCATGATTGGCAGTCAGCTGTCTTGGCCTGTTGGGGTTGTTGGGTGGTCGGCCATGTTGGCGATTGCATTGATTTGCACTGTGGTGGCAATCATTGCTTTCTTCGGTGGGCTGAAACGTTTGGGGCCGAGTGAGTCGTCGATGCTGTCGACTTTTGAACCGGTGGTCAGCGTCGTAGGTGCAGCATGGCTGCTAGGTGATCAGATGAACGCTATGCAATGGTTGGGCGGGGTCTTGATTTTGGCTGCTGCCATGGTACTGGCCCGCCGCCCACGTTGACACCAATCCGGAACAAGTTTGCTTTTGGCACGGATTTGCTGATTATTTATCGCAATGCGGATCGCTGGAGCCACAAGTGACTGTACCGACGGATGGACGGATACGCTTTTCCCGTTCTTCGGCCATTTTGGCTTCGGCAATTTGCCGATTGAGCTCTCGTAGTGCTTCATCGGCTTTTTGTCGTTCGTGTGCCTTTAAACGCTCATCTGCAGATCGGCGCTTCATCTCCGCATATTCCTGCTCATATTTTTCCCGGCGTTTTTGCGCCTCGTAAGCATATTGATTGCGATGGCTCTCGTTACGGGCCGACGAATATTCCCGGTCTGCATCCTCACGTAACTTTTTCAGCTGTTCGGCGGCTGCAGCGCCCCGCGCCTGCTCGGCAGCGATGCTGTTGACTTCGACTTCGGCGATTTGCATCGCTGCATTCTGACGGGCCTCTTCTGCCTCACGTTGTGCAGTCTCTGCTTGTTCTGCAAGCGCTAGCCGGCGTGCTTGAGCGCGTTCCTTTTGAATCCATAGCCCGCTCATCAATACGACAACAATGACGCCGGCGCCCACCATGACTTTGGTGTTCATGCTCTTTCTATCGCTTTCGAAGTTGACGAAGTGTTGTTGATTCTAGCATGCGATTATCCAAATGAAATGACTGAAACCAGCTAGATTTGAATGTTTTTTAACGAGTTGAATCAGTAGTGCATTTGATGCTGGTCTGTACCTGAATATCACAAACCAGATTTGGCGGTATGTTGGGTAGATTGGACAAGATTTGCCATCCTGCCATGATACTTTCATGGCAGGATGAAGTCAGTCGCTGTGGTCCAGACTCAGCTCTTGAATCTTGCGTGTGAGAGTATTCCGACCCAAGCCAAGGAGGCCGGCAGCTTCGATGCGGCGTCCCCCAGTATGGGCGAGAGCGGTCAAGATCAAGACTTTTTCAAATTGGCGGGTCAATTCATCAATAATGCCGGTTTCGCCACGACTCAGACGCTGACGTGCCTCGATCTCCAGTGCGCTGACCCAATTGGTGGTGCTGGCTTCATCACCAGACTGATCTTCGCGAATTTCGGGGGGAAGATCAGCAACTTCGACATTTTGGCCAGGTGCCATGACAGTCAGCCAGTGGCAGACGTTTTCCAGTTGTCTGACATTGCCTGGAAAGTCGCGCTGCGACAGGAATTTCATGGCATTGTCAGACAGGCGTTTGGGTTCCATGCCCAATTCGCGAGCGCTTTTTTGCAGAAAGTGGCGTGCCAGAATTGGGATGTCTTGTTGCCGTTCGCGAAGCGGGGGCAAACGTAGGCGGATGACGTTAAGGCGGTGGAACAGATCTTCACGAAATACCCCTTCCTTGACCCGCTGTTCCAGATTCTGGTGTGTGGCGGCAATCACTCGGACATTGGCCTTGATGGGTGTATGCCCGCCGACACGATAATAAAAGCCATCTGACAGTACACGTAACAACCGGGTTTGCAGATCAGGAGGCATATCGCCGATTTCATCAAGGAACAATGTGCCGCCCTCGGCCTGCTCAAAGCGTCCACGACGTTGGGCTTGTGCACCAGTGAAAGCGCCACGTTCATGGCCAAACAGTTCGCTTTCCAGCAAATCCTTGGGAATGGCTGCGGTATTGATGGCAATGAATGGGTTGTCGGCCCGTGGGCTGTGGCGGTGCAGGGCGCGGGCGACCAATTCCTTACCAGAACCTGACTCGCCTGTGATCATGACGGTCGCGGACGATTGACTCAATCGGCCAATGGCCCGGAAAACCTCTTGCATGGCGGGAGCCTGACCCAGAATCTCCGGTGTGCCTTGGACATCTTCCGTGGTACCACCTTTACGCATGCTTTCGTCGATGGCACGGCGTACCAGCTCAATGGCATGGTCAATATCGAATGGTTTGGGCAAGTACTCGAATGCACCGCCTTGGAAGGCAGCAACAGCGCTGTCCAGATCGGAATGCGCGGTCATGATGATCACGGGCAGATCCGGGTGTTTTTCCTTTACCTTTTGCAATAGATCCAGACCGGATTCACCAGGCATGCGGATATCGCTGACGACCACTTGTGGTAATTCACGTTCCAGTGATGTCAGTGCATCGTGTACGCAGGAGAAACTGCGGAAGTCGATATTTTCGCGCCCCAGTGCTTTCTCAAATACCCAACGGATGGAACGGTCGTCATCAATAATCCAGACGGGTTTCATGTCTTATCCTTCGATTCTGCGCCAATTGGTAGCAAGATGGTGAAGTTGGTATAGCCAGGGCGGCTGTCAAAATCGATGGTGCCCTGATGCTGTTGGATGTAGTTTTGTGCAAGGGTCAGGCCCAATCCGGTGCCATCTGGTCGACCTGATACCAGTGGATAGAATATGTTGTCACGTAGATGTGGTGGAATACCGGGGCCGTTGTCGACAATCTGTAGACATAAGGCTAGCCGATAGCGCTTGCGTACCAGTGTTACCTGGCGGGAAACCCTGGTCCGGAGGGTGATTTCCCCCTTACCAAGCATGGCTTGTACCGCATTGCGTGCAATATTCAAGACAACTTGGATCAACTGTTCCTTGTCGCCTGTCACCGGTGGCAGGCTGGTATCGTAATCTCGACGTATGGTCAGTCCTTGCGGTACTTCTGCCAGCAACAGGCTGCGTACTCGCTCCAGCACTTCATGGATATTCACCTCGGCAACCTGTGGAATGCGGTGGGGTGTCAGCAAACGGTCAATCAGTGATTGCAGACGTTCTGACTCCTGAATGATGACCTGGGTATATTCAGTCAATTCCTTGCGATCCAGCTCGTGTTCCAGTAGTTGAGCTGCACCACGGATACCGCCCAATGGGTTCTTGATTTCATGTGCAAGGTTGCGAATCAGCTCTTTGTTGGCTTGCTGCTGAACCAGAATGCGTTCTTCATTTGCAATTTTCATTTGCTGGTCGATCGGGCGGATTTCCAGCAGACATGCCGCGTGAGGCGATTCGATGGGGGTGACCGTGCAATCCACTCGCAGTTCACTGCCCGTTGTAGGGCTGAGTCGCAGATCATGTTCGGCGATACTGACATTTTTGTTCAATGCAGAATCGACTACGTCATGTAATACGCTGCCAAACTTGGGTAAGGCGATGTGAAGACTTTGTCCATTGACATTGCGCAGTGTGAAATCCAGCAAATTTTCTGCAGCTGGATTCACATAGCAGATACATTGCGCATGATCGAGCGCAATGACCGCAGTATCAAGCAAATCCAGGCCAGAAAAGGCGTTGAAGGACATGGTGCGCATGGTTGCCAATAATGGGTGAAGTTTAAGCAAATATCAGGCCAGGTAAGATCACACAGCCTGATTCACCAGACAATACAATTGATTGGAACAATTCAACCAGGCCCGAGACCAGATGGGCCATTGCAACAGGGCCTCATATCAGGGCGGCATTGCACCGCCCGGGCCAGTACGCACTATTTTAGTGCATTATCGGATGTTTGACAGCTCTCTGCGAATCGCATTGATGTTAGATTCATGGTTGGCCAACGATTCCCGCGCTTTACCCAGTTTTTCGAGACGTCGGGTGGCATCTTCGCCGGGTTTGGCAACCTGTAACTCATCAACTGATTTGCGGGCATCTACCAGTAGTTTTTCTTCTCCACGCAATTCTTCTTCCAGAATACCTCGTCGTGTAGTGTCGCGTTTCCGCTGGGTATCGCCATCCACACGTGGGAAATCCGACGGTCCGACATTGATTGGTGCGGATGAGCCGGATTTACCGCTACCGCGGCTACTACGCGGTGCTGAAATCTGGTTGTAAGTGCCCAGATCCAGCTTTTTGGCCCCTTTGATCGGGCTATTGGAATAGGTGACCTGTCCGTTTTCGTCGACATATTTGTAGATTTCGGCATGAGCTATGCCGGAAATGGCGCTTATTGCCAGCAAAGCAATCATGCACTGATAAAGCTTCATGTGAACGGGTACTCGGAGAGGGTAAAAAGGAGACAGTTTGAGTTTACGTACATTCCCGCCCTCAGGACAAGCCATCGTCAGGAAACGGGGTTGAATTCTAAATTTGATATTGATGTAATGCAAACGGAATATCTGGTTATGGGGCGTAAAAAAGGAGCGGTGGACCGCTCCTTTCTTGTACGGCTGCAGTCCAAATTAGGACGAGTAGTACATTGCGAATTCGACCGGGTGAGTGGTCATGCGGAACTTCTGAACTTCTTCCATCTTCAGTTCGATGTAGGAATCGATCCAGTCGTCGCTGAACACGCCGCCACGGGTCAGGAACTCACGGTCCTTGTCCAGGGCTTCCAGCGCCATTTCCAGGCTGTGGCAAACCTTCGGCACCAGTGCGTCTTCTTCGGGTGGCAAGTCGTACAGGTTCTTGTCCATGGCATCGCCAGGGTGGATCTTGTTCTGAACACCGTCCAGGCCCGCCATCATCAGTGCAGAGAAGCACAGGTACGGGTTAGCCAAAGGATCTGGGAAACGCGCTTCAATACGGCGAGCCTTGTCGGACGCAACATACGGAATACGGATGGAAGCTGAACGGTTCTTTGCAGAGTAAGCCAGCATTACCGGTGCTTCGTAACCTGGAACCAGACGTTTGTACGAGTTGGTGCCAGGGTTGGTGATGGCGTTCAGTGCCTTGGCGTGCTTGATGATACCGCCAATGTAGAACAGCGCGAATTCGGACAGGCCGGCGTAGCCATTGCCTGCGAACAGGTTCTTGCCGTCTTTCCAGATTGACTGGTGAACGTGCATACCGGAACCGTTGTCACCAACGATTGGTTTTGGCATGAAGGTTGCTGTCTTGCCATAAGCGTGGGCAACGTTGTGTACCACGTACTTCAGGATCTGAGTCCAGTCAGCACGTTGTACCAGTGTGGAAAACTTAGTGCCGATTTCGTTCTGGCCGGCGGTTGCCACTTCGTGGTGGTGTACTTCAACCGGTACGCCCATTTCTTCCAGCGCATTGCACATTGCAGCGCGGATGTCATGGTGTGAATCAACCGGTGGAACTGGGAAGTAACCACCCTTGACGCCAGGACGGTGGCCAGTGTTGCCACCTTCGAAATCTTCTGCGGACGACCAAGCAGCTTCTTCGGATTTGATCTTGACGTGGCAACCGCTCATGTCGGTACCCCAGGTCACGCCGTCGAAAATGAAGAATTCAGGTTCCGGGCCAAAGTAGGCGGTGTCGCCTAGGCCGGATGCCTTAAGATAAGCTTCAGCGCGCTTGGCGATGGAGCGTGGGCAACGGTCATAACCCTTGCCATCAACCGGATCGATAACGTCACAGCTCAGGATCAGAGTGGGTTCGTCAAAGAACGGATCGATATTGGCCGTTGCAGGATCGGGCATCAGCAACATGTCGGAAGCCTGAATGCCTTTCCAACCTGAAATCGAAGAACCATCGAAGGCGTGGCCGCGTTCGAACCATTCTTCGCTTACCACGTGGGCCGGCACGGAAACGTGCTGTTCTTTGCCACGGGTGTCGGTAAAGCGCAGGTCGACGAATTTAACTTCGTTGTCCTGAATCAATTTCAATACGTCGGCGACCGCCATGTTGTTCTCCTGACGAGTAGGTGGTGTACAGTTGTCTCAAAGCGCAATTTCGACGCCAGCCCCCAGGGCAAGTTCCCATCCGTATTGAGAAGGAGGGCGTCAGCGCGACACGGCTAGGTAAAGCATGAACTGTGCCATGCCCCAAAATCGGCCAAGTTATTGTGCCACAACGGAGCATGGTGCCGCCATTGAATATGCAGGCACATATTTGGTGCGTTTAAAATGAAATCGCACTATTGTGGTGCGGTGCTTGGATTGGCGTGGATGAGTACGTTTTGCAATAATTCGGTCTTACACACAGGAGGCACCATGAGCAAGACCAACAATATTCTGCTGGCGGCCAAAGCCCGCGCTGAACAGATGGGCCTGCCGTATTCCGGCGCATTGACACCGGATGAGGCCCACGAACTGATGCAGACCTTGCCTGGCGCCCGCCTGGTGGATGTGCGTTCCCATGCGGAATGGAATTTTGTCGGTACGATACCGGGTTCAATCAATATTGAATTGAAGCGTTTTCCAGGCATGATTGACAATCCGGATTTCCTACCGCAGCTTAAGCAGCAAGTGGATCAGGAGGCCGTGGTCATGTTTCTGTGTCGGACTGGTGGGCGTTCGGATCACGCAGCCCGTTTGGCCGCTGCCAATGGTTTCAGTGATTGTTTCAATGTGCTGGAAGGCTTTGAGGGCGACAAGGACGAGGGCCAACACCGTGGCACGGTAAGTGGTTGGAAGGCTCGTAAGTTGCCTTGGGTGCAGAGCTGACCCTATGTGGCGATTATTGATGATTGTCGCCGTGCTGGCGGGTGGTGCTTACTGGTTCAATGTGGGGAATGTTCGTCAGCAACTGGATCCCAAGCTGAAACCATTTAAGGGGCACGGTGAATCCGCTGCGACGCAGGCTGACGAGGTGGTACGTTGGCGCGACAACAACGGCACCTGGGTATATGGTGACGTGGCGCAGGCACCCAAAGGGGTCAAGGTGGAAAAAGTGGCCCTCAAGCCGTTGATGGTCGTGCCAAGCCAAGCCCCGGCAGTTGATTCGGGTAAAGCGGATTCCCCGCCACCGGCTCAGCCACCCAAGTCTGCATTGGAGCGAATGCAGCAAGCTGTTTCCAGTCAATAGCTATCTTTCATCACGCCCCGCCAAGGGGCGTTTCAAATTGTCTGCAATCTGGCATCATCACCCACCCGCTACCCCAATAAATTGCCTGAGCCATGTCTGACCGCTATGTTGTTATCGGCAACCCCGTTGCCCACAGCAAATCCCCGTTGATTCATGCCTGCTTTGCCAAGCAGTGTCATCAGCAATTGGTATATGACCGGTTGCAACCAGCACAGGATGGCTTCAGTCCGGCAGTATTCGAGTTGATTGCTGGTGGAGCCAAAGGAGCCAACGTCACGGTACCTTTCAAACAGGATGCGTGGCGGCTGGCGACCAGCCTGAGTGAGCGCGCCACAGTGGCGGAAGCGGTCAATACATTGAGTTTCAAACAGGGTGAAATTGTCGGGGACAATACTGATGGCGTGGGCCTGACAAGGGACATTGTGGATAACCTAGGCATCAACCTGGTAGGTAAACGGGTGCTGTTGTTGGGGGCGGGTGGAGCCGTGCGTGGCGTATTGTTGCCGTTGCTGGCTTTAGCGCCGGCTCAACTGGTAATTGCCAATCGTACGATTGACAAGGCTACGGTGCTGGCGAGGCAGTTTAGTGCTTATGGTGATGTGGTCGGTGGGAGCTATGTGGATCTGGCGGGACAGTCTTTTGATGTGGTCATCAATGGGACTTCGGCGAGCTTGAGTGATGCGTTGCCGCCGGTGCCAGCGGGCGTATTCGCATCGGGTAGCCTGGCTTATGACATGATGTATGGCAAGGCGCTGACACCGTTTTTGTACTTTGCACAAAGTCAAGGGGTCGCCACGCTGGCCGATGGGCTGGGCATGCTGGTGGAGCAGGCTGCTGAAGCGTTCATGATCTGGCGCGGGGTTCGTCCACAAACGGCACCAGTGCTGCAGATGCTACGGGAACAAATGGTATGAGGCTGATTGGCCGCATACTGCTATTCTTGCTGATTGTGGTTTTGGCTTATCAGCTATGGTTGTTTGGTCATGTATGGTGGTGGGTGGAACACAATCCAACGGCATCGGCTTTTATGGAAGAACAACGTGCCAAGTTGCAGGAAGAAGACCCGGACGCAGATTTGCGTTACCAGTGGGTAGATTATGAGCGGATATCACCCAACCTGAAGCGTGCGCTGGTTGCCAGTGAGGATGCCAAATTCCTGGATCATGAAGGTTTTGACTGGGAGGGCATTCAGACTGCTTGGGAAAAGAACCTTAAAAAAGGCCGGATCGTGGCAGGGGGCTCGACCATCAGCCAGCAGCTGGCCAAGAATCTATTTCTGTCTTCCAAGAAAACCCCATGGCGTAAAGCGGAAGAAGCTGTGATCACGTTGATGTTGGAACAGATGATGACCAAGCGTCGCATCTTCGAGATTTACTTGAACGTGATCGAATGGGGAAATGGTGTCTTTGGTGCTGAAGCGGCGGCACAGCACTATTTCAAAACCAATGCCAGCAAGCTGGGGGCGGGGCAGGCTGCCAAGCTGGCGGCCATGGTTCCCAATCCACGATACTACGACAAGAACCGTAGCGATCGGAAACTGTTGCGCAAGGCTGCCATTATTCAGCGGCGGATGTGGGCTGCAGACTACCCTGCCTGAGGTGCCTCGCTATTGAGTTTTTTCTCAAAGAACAGGGCTTGGCCCATGGCCGGGTCCAGACCATAGGGTTCAAATCCTGCACGCTGGTATAGCAGACGGGCACCGTGATTGCCCTCCAGTACCTCTAGTGTCAACTTGCAGCAACCCCGTGTCTGTGCCACTTGCTCAGCAGCTTCCAGTAGTTGTTGTGCAATACCTTGACCACGACAGGATTCGTGTACTACGACATCGTGAACATTCAACAAAGGGCGTGCCGCAAACGTCGAGAATCCTTCAATCAGATTGATGAGCCCGACGGCACAGCCATGTCGATATGCCAGAATGCCTACAAAGTCGGTTCTTGTACGCAACCGTTCCACAAGATGTGCCTTGGCATACAGTGACAGGCCATCGCCCCCACCCATTGGGTCGTGTGCATAGTGGTCTAGCAGTGCCAGAAAGTCGCGTGCATGATCGTTGTTATCAAAATCGACGGTGAGGAGCAAAGTGTCGGCAGATTGGGAATGCAATGTCGGCATCGTAGTCGCTGGCCAATTCGGTAATGGTGACCGAACAGTTTAAGAGTTGCATGCTTGGATGTCGATGCAGCCCAGTGAAAGGTACAAGGTGGGTATTCGTTTTCAAATTCTCGGCATGCCCGAGACCGATAATGCGCTATTGGTGTATGTGGATAGCGGGCAGGGCATGGACCGTTTGCTGTTCGATTGTGGGGATCGCTGCTTGGAAGGCTTGTCCTACGGCGAGATTCAGGCCATTGATCAATTGTTCTTCTCGCACCTTCATATGGATCATGTGAGCGGATTCGATAATTTTTTCCGGTGTGTTTTCAATCGCACCAACAAGTCCAATCGCATCTGGGGCCCGCCCGGTGCGGCGGCAGTTCTGCAACATCGTTTCCAGGGCTTTTTGTGGAATTGGGTGGATCATATGAGTTCGCAATGGCGGGTGTCAGAGATCCATCCGGACGACATTCGTACTTGGCGTTATGAGACCAGTGAAGCTTATGCCAATGCTTATCCCGAGCTGGTCGCCCCAGGCGGTTTGCAATGTTGGGATGGCGGTAACTACGTCGTCGAAGCGATCGCGATGGATCATCGTGCGCCGACCATGGCCTATGTGGTGCGTGAAAAGCCGCGTTACAACGTGGACACCACCAAAATGGCTGCATTGGGCCTGCCTTCCGGGGTGTGGCTGAAAACCCTCAAGGATATGACCCAGACTGGCGAGGTGATGATTGCAGGCCAGTCGCATTCACTGGATGTATTGCGACAGGATTTACTGCAGACCGTGCCGGGTGACGCGATTGCTTATCTGACAGACTTCCTGTTGGATGACGCAGCGATTGATCGGTTGGTACCGTTTTTGAAAGACTGCAAATGGGTGGTGTGTGAAAGTCAGTATCGGCATATTGATGCAGAGCTGGCGAAGCGCAATTTCCACATGACGACCACGTGGTCAGCCAAATTGGCGGCAAAAGCGGATATCGGTGAACTGGTGCTGTTCCACTTGTCCAATCGGTACCCCAAGAACGAATGGCCAGAAATGTTGGCGGAAGCCCAGGCGATTTTCCCGAGAACCCGTTTTCCAGAAAATTGGCAGATTGAGTAAGAACCTGTTCAAGGCCTGTGATGAGTGCGCACTAGCGATGTGAAGCGTAGCGCAGAAACTGTAGTGTATGTGTGATACATGAGAATGTTGAGCAGTACATGCGCCCCGATCATGGTCACGCAGTAAGACATTGAACAGATGCTAAGAAAAAGGCCGCAGGGCAGGGGTGGCCTGCCACTGCGGCCTGATGTCGCCAGATCAGTGTGCCTCTTCCCAGCTTTGACCTACGCCAGCTTCTGCCACCAGCGGTACTTTCAGGTCGGCTACACCAGCCATCAGTTCCGGTAACCGCTGTTTGACTAGTTCCAGTTCCTGATCTGGCACTTCCAACACCAGTTCATCGTGTACCTGCATGATGATACGGGTAGCCAGCTTGTCAGCCTCAATCCAATCCTGCACCGCAATCATCGCCAACTTGATCAGATCTGCTGCAGTGCCCTGCATGGGTGCATTGATTGCGGCCCGTTCTGCCCCTTGGCGGCGCATGGCTTGGGATGCATAGATGTCCGGTAGCCACAGGCGGCGTCCGAACACGGTTTCCACATAGCCTTGCTGCTTGGCAGTTTCACGGGTGCGATCCATGTAGGCTTTCACGCCTGGATAGCGGGCAAAGTAACGGTCGATATACATCTGCGCCGCGCTGCGTTCGATTTCCAGTTGCGCAGCCAAGCCAAAGGCCGACATGCCATAAATCAGGCCAAAGTTGATGGCCTTGGCGTAACGGCGTTGTTCGCTGGTGACTTCCTGCAGACTAAGGCCGAATACTTCCGCCGCTGTGGCACGGTGAATATCCTCGCCATGGGCAAAGGCAGCCAGCAGATTTTCGTCACCAGACAGGTGTGCCATGATGCGCAATTCAATCTGCGAATAGTCAGCCGAAATCAGGTGATGACCGGGTGAAGCCACGAATGCTTCGCGAACCCGACGGCCTTCAGCCGTACGCACCGGAATGTTCTGCAGATTGGGGTCGTTACTGGCCAGTCGACCTGTCACGGCCACCGCCTGGGCATAGTTGGTATGCACACGGCCAGTCTGCTGATTGATCATCAACGGTAGCTTGTCAGTGTAAGTTGATTTCAGCTTGGACAAGCTCCGGTGTTGCAGAATCAACTTGGGCAGCGGGTAATCTTCTGCCAGCTTCTCCAACACGTCTTCATCGGTAGAGGGCGCGCCTTTAGGGGTTTTCTTGACCACAGGCAATTGCAGACGCTCGAACAGAATCTCACCAATCTGTTTGGGCGAGCCCAGATTGAATGGCTGGCCTGCTGCCTCGTGCGCTTTGGCTTCCAGGTTTAAAATGGCTTGACCCAGTTCGTGGCTTTGTTGTGCCAGCTTTTTGTTGTCAATCAACACCCCGTTGCGCTCAATCTTGAACAGCACTTCACGCACTGGCATCTCGATTTTTTCGTAGATGAAGCGAATCTTGTCGTCCAACTGTGGGTACAGCGCCTGATGCAATTGCAGGGTGATATCAGCATCTTCCGCGCTGTAACGGGTGGCCGTGTCGAGATCGACTTCGTCGAAGCCAATCTGTTTTGCGCCTTTCCCACATACCTCTTCATAGGTGATGGTTTTCACGCCCAGATGGCGCATGGCCAAGTCATCCATATTGTGCGTCTTATGGCTTTCCAGCACATAGGACTGCAGCAGCGTGTCATGCTCGATACCACGTAGGGTGATGCCGTGATTGGCCAACACATGCTGATCATATTTCAGGTTCTGCCCGAGCTTTTTCTTCTCCGGGTTTTCCAGCCAGGACTTCATTTTGGCCAGAACCAGCTCGCAAGAGAGTTGTTGTGCCACACCCGGCGCGCGATGAGCGACCGGGATGTAAGCTCCTTCGTTCGGGCTGATGGATAGGCTGATGCCTACCACTTTGGCCAGCATCGGCTCCAGACTGGTAGTTTCCGTATCGATGCAGGTCAGGGTAGCTGTTTCCAGCTTGGCCAACCAAGCATCCAATTGGGCTTCGGTCAGCACGGTGTCGTAATGCCGTTCTGCCGGTGCATCAAATGCAAAGTCGGTTTGTTCCGGTACAGTGCTGCTGGGCGTTGGAGCGGGGGCAGTGGTGTTAGTCGCGGTTGCTTTCAGTTCACGTAACCAGGTCTTGAATTCGTAACGGGTGAACAGATCCAGCAAGACTGCATTGTCCCGTTCACGCCAGGCTAAATCCTCAGGGCCCATTGGTAATTCAACATCGCACTTGATGGTGACCAGTTTGCGGCCCATTGGTAGCCAGTCCAAAGTATCGCGCAGGTTCTGACCGACAACGCCGCCAATCTTGTCAGCATGGGTGATGATGTTGTCGAGCGAACCATATTCTGCCAGCCACTTGACGGCAGTCTTTGGGCCCACTTTGGGCACGCCCGGTACGTTATCGACTGTATCGCCAATCAGGGTCAGATAATCGACAATCCGTTCCGGTGTGACGCCGAATTTGTTGTTCACACCCTCAACGTCCAGCGTCTCTTCCGTCATGGTGTTGACCAGGGTGACATGTTCGTTCACCAACTGGGCCATGTCCTTGTCGCCGGTAGATACGATGGTTTTGATGCCATTTTTCCAGGCTTGTTCAGACAAGGTGCCGATGACATCGTCGGCTTCCACGCCATCGATCATCAGCAGGTTGAAACCCAAGGCTTTGACGGCAGCGTGGACCGGTTCGATCTGGCTACGCAGATCATCCGGCATGGGCGGGCGATTGGCTTTATATTCGGGATACCAATCATCGCGGAAGGTCTTTCCTTTTGCGTCGAAAACGCAGGCGCTATAATCGGCTTGTACCTCCCGCTGCAGTTTGCGCAGCATGTTCACCACACCATATAAGGCGTTTGTGGGCTCACCGGCCGAGTTGCGTAAATTTTGTATGGCGTGAAATGCGCGATACAAATACGATGAGCCGTCTATCAGCAGTAGCGTTTTCATAGAAGAAGAATAGTTATGAGCCTGACCGAGAAATTACCCAAAATCGAAGATCCGGGTGTGCTTGCGCAAAGTTACCGGGCGCGGGAATCGTGGCGTGTATTTGAAATCATGGCCGAATTTGTTGAGGCGACCGAGCGCCTGCAGGCGATTCAACCTGCCGTCAGCATCTTCGGCAGTGCCCGCACCCCGCGAGACCACCCATATTACAAGCTCACCGAAGAAATCGCACGTTTGCTGTCCGATGCGGGCTTCTCGGTGATATCCGGTGGTGGCCCTGGCATCATGGAGGCAGCCAACAAAGGCGCCTATTATGGCAAAAGTCCTTCTGTCGGCCTGAACATCCAATTGCCGCATGAACAGCACGCCAATCCATATCAGGATGTGTCCCAGACCTTCCGTCACTTTTTTGCACGTAAGGTCATGTTCGTCAAGAATGCAACCGCTTATGTGGTGATGCCGGGTGGCTTTGGTACGCTGGATGAGCTGACCGAGGCATTGACACTGATCCAGACCGGAAAATCGCGCAAGATGCCCATCATTCTGGTTGGCAGTGCCTTCTGGGGTGGCTTGATCGAATGGTTCAAGGCAAGGCTGGCTGGCGAGGGCATGATCAATCCAGTCGATCTGGATTTGATTCAGGTAATCGATGAGCCGAAAGCGGTGATCGATGCCATCTTCAAGTTCTATGAGACCCGCGGTTTCGAGATGTCTCCGACGGAACGCGAGATGCAGTTCAGCCTCTAACCTGTGTTACCGCATTAGGAAAATCAATGAAACGCGCATTTGCAGTGGCCGTGTTGGCCATATTGGCCAACAGTACCTGGGCCGCGCCTCCGGCTCAGGATAGCAAGATTCCGCCCCCACCCCCCATGCCGGAAAAATCGGCGAAGGACGACACCGTACAGGCTGAGCCACAGGTCACAATTATCAAGAAGGCTGATGAGGTCATTTCGGAATATCGTCTCAACGGTAAGTTATACATGATCAAAGTCACGCCACGAGGCGGCCCAACCTATTACATGGTTGATGAGACAGGCAATGGGCAAATGGTGCGTCGAGAAGGGGAACCGGCTCTCAAGCCACCAATGTGGGTGCTGTTTACATTCTGATTCGGTTCCAGAATGGTTTGCAGGTCTACGCGAAAATTCAACGGTGTGCCGGTGATTTCAAAGACTGCCGTCATGCCGTTGGGTGCGTAACGCACGGGTGGCCCGGCTTGCTCTGAACCCCATACGGCGCTGACAATGGGGCGAATCCAGTCGCTGATTTCCAGTGGTTGCTCGCCAAATTGCAAGGTTTCCAGATCTATGGCGCGAAACTGACTATACAGGATGTTGCCAGAGGTGCCGGCCTCTGGTTGTTGTGCATTGTAGGGCTGCTGTATACGGAAACTCGTTACCAAACTGCCACGATTGATGCAAACAACGTGTTGAACGAAAACGAGTTTCATGTTTTCGATGATCGACGACATAATGGGCTCCAGAGAAATGCGTAACCGGGTCAAATCGCGTTGCCCCGGCGTAAGGTTCGGTTAATGCAAAACGGAATCGGGGTCGCTGATTGTCAGACCATCCAGTCGTTCCAGTGCATTCCAGTCCAAAGTGTCATCAGCGTCTTCACAACACAGCAGGTGCAGCATGCTTTCATTCAGCTCACTCATCAGTTCACGTAAATCCACTTGCCAGTCGCTTCTCAAGCGGGCGTAGCACCGGGTCTGTAGATTGATGAGTACGCAAGGCAGTCTATCGTCGCCAGCCAGGTGCAAATTGGGGCCATCGTCATGGGATTTGGCCAGGCCTTTTCCCGATAACGTCGCCAGTCCTGTGAAAATGCGGCTGATCGATTCGATATCACGTGGGTTCAGTCGAATGGCATGCAGGGCGTTGATGGCGGCGCTGACGGGCAACAGGCAACCTGGTTCGCCCCAATACACAACCTCGCTATGATTGGGTGGCGTGAATTTGTCTTCATCATGCCGATCACCATGGCATAACAGGATGTAATTTCCCATGATTGCTTCCTCTGTCGGTTTGGAACCTGTTCACCAGTTCGGCTGAGTCGATTGGCTGCCTGGTGGAAAAGCATTCCGTTGATATGGGCTTGTCCCGCCCTGGATTGCCCTGCTGTTATCGGCCGAGCATCGGGCTTTGCGCTTTGCTCTTCCTATATCAAGTTCCATGCCAGGGGAAAATCGTTGAAAATGGCGGTTTTCCGGTGCTTGACGTGTCAAATTGACATGTCGACGCCCATTTTTTACACGTGGTTTGTAAACTCCCTGTCAGACGAAAGTACGCCACTGTGATCGAACACGACAACGACAGTACGTTGACTTCCCCAGTGCTGAATTTGGGTAACAGCCTGGGCTTTGTGCTGGGCATGACCGTTTTGTGGCATACAGATCCGGCAATGATCGGTGCGCAGTGGGTTGCGTCAGCGGGTCATGGGCCGATTACCCTCAATCGTTTTGCCCCGCTGTTTTTACCGGTTGATCAAATGACGGCGCTACCACTTGGGCATCAGGGCGTCAGTCGTGCGCCGACCATGTTGATGTTCACCGTAACTGGCGCACTGCAGGTTTTGCCACCAGATAGTCGCATGCTGATCGAACTGGATGGGGTTGCCATCTCGGGACCTACCGAGCTGACGCCTGATCATCTTGAACGTGGTGTGGTATTGGGGTTGGGGGGCGTGGTGCTGTTGTGTCTGCATCGTGTCATGACACTACCCAGGCGCGGGCTGGCAACTGAACTGATTGGCGTCGGTAGTGCCATGACCCGGGTTCGGGAGTTGGTAGCACAGGCTGCTGGTACTGATCTGCCAGTGTTGTTGCTGGGCGAAACGGGTTCCGGTAAGGAGGTGGCGGCACGTGCTATCCATCGCTTGAGTCGTCGTCGGGACAAACCGATGGTCAGTGTTAATATGGCCACGTTGAGTGAATCGCTGGCAGCAGCAGATCTATTCGGTGTCACCAAAGGGGCATATACCGGCGCCCAGTCTCAGCGACCAGGTTTGTTTGCGGAAGCAGGCGAAGGCACGTTGTTTCTGGATGAGATTGGCGATACCCCCAGTACAGTGCAACCGATGCTGTTGCGGGTGCTGGAAACCAGCGAGTATCGGCCGTTAGGCGCTACCAGGAATGAAGTCAGCCGGGCTCGCCTGATCGCTGCCACGGACAGGCGACTCGGGCCGGACTCATTCAACCAGCCTTTGTTGCGAAGGCTGGAAGCGTTGGTGATTCATATTCCGCCGTTGCGGGCAAGGCGGGAAGATATGGGGGTATTGATTCACCACCTGTTGGCGCAATGGCAAATCAAAACCGGCGCTTCAGCCAAATTGCCAATCAGTTTCATCACCGAACTGTGTTGTTACGATTGGCCAGGTAACGTAAGGCAGCTGGCACATGTGCTACAGAATGCCGTATTGACTTGTCAACGTGGCGAATGGCCAAGGTTGCATGATCTGGCAGGTGATGCTGATCGATGGTATCCGGTGCAACTTGCATTGACTCCAACCCCCGTACCAATGCCAGTGCAAGCTGCTCCTACCCGGCAAGCACCGTCTACCCTGACGGATGCGCAAGTCGTCGCGGCACTTGACCGGTCGGGCTGGCGTATTCGGGCTGCTGCAGTGTTACTGGGAATCTCCAGGCCGTCTTTGTATGCTTTGATCGAATCCAACAAACTGATTCGTCAGCCGGATGCGATAGGCCTGGAAGAATTGCGTGCGGCCCTGTTGGCGGCGGATGGGGATATCGACCAATGTGCGGCGCAACTGAAAACCCCAAGGGAAGCCCTGCGCAGGCAGCTGAAGCTGCAGGGCTTGCTGGGCTGAACTGTCGACCCATCAGCGATGGGTGCCGCTACCTACCTCGCTTTCCGGGTCAAAGCTGAATACGCGGCACTCTGGGCCAAGTGGGGGCCCATTTTTGATGTGACGGGTGATGTTGACGTTGATCAAAAATGAGAGCTCCCAGAACCCGTTTTTTTCCACAATAGGCAACTGCTTTTGATATGTTCTCGTGATTCTTAGATAACGATCACGCTCACCAGACCAATCGCTGCTGGTTGCCCAGCTCGTATTCTGAGTATCGAGCATGGTGATGGAACCACTGTTCGCAATCAGGGAAGGGGTTTCGGAAATCCGGTCACCATCGTTGTCGCGGTAGGGGCCGGATGGACGTGCGATGAAGGCACATTGGGTGATCTCGAAATCAAAGCTTTCAATTTCGACAGGCTTGCCATTCACCACGCAATATTGAAAGCTGCCGGCAGTGACTTGAAGCTTGATCAACTCATCCTGGATCAGCTTCAGGGTGCCAGCAGCGCGCCCCCTGGTATGAAAAGCGTCACGGTGTGAAGGTGATTCAACGTGCCAGACAAGGTTCTGCGTGTTCTGGTTGATGTCAAATGTAACGGAAAACAAAGCGGGCCTGGTTTCTGGGGTCATGGTGTTCTCTCGGTTAACATACGTTGATATGCGCTGTCACGACGTAGCGCGATGAAATCCGGTTCCGCTTCAATCAGCGAATCCGGGTACCCAAGTGCTCGTGCCTGGTGGAGTGTTTGCAAGGCTGTTGTCCGTAGTCCCAGTAATTCATAGGCCAATGCTGCACGGAAATGTACATCGGCATTGCGCGGGGCGTTGGCCAGTGCTTTGTCGATACGTTGCCGAGCTTGCTTCGCTTGCCCAAGTCTTGCGTCATACAAGGCTGCACGAGATATCAAAGTCACCTCATTGGGCGAACGTTGCAGCAAGGGGGCGATGAGCTGGCTGGCACGCTGATACGCCTTTTTCGAATCGCCCTCCCGACCAGGTACCCATCGTAGCGCATCCCCAAGATTAGCCCATTTCAAATAGTTGTTCGGGCTTCCTTTGTTACCTGATACGGCATGTTCAAATGCTGTGGCCGCGCCCAGGTAATCACCTTTGGCAAACAATGCAGTACCCAGATTGCTGTAAAGCCTGCCACTAGGGCGGATTTGCAGGCCTTGTTGCAGAATTCGCAAGGCTTCATCCAGTCGATTCTGCCGGACCAGTGCTGCATTGAGGTTGGCATAGGCATAAACGGCATCCGGCTGCAAAGCAATGCTGCGCCGAAATGCAAGCTCAGCAGCTGCGTAGTTGGCTTGTCGATAGCGTAGTGTCCCCAGAATATCGAGAAATACTCTTTCCTTGGGGTAGGTCTGCATGGCATGTTCAAGTGTGGCTTCTGCCTCGGTATGGCGCTCCATTTCAATCAGCAGATTGGCCTTGGCGTCCAATGCCTGCTGATTGGCAGGATCAAGGGATAGGGCTCTGCCCAGTACTTGCAAGGCCACATCGGGTTGGCCTTGAAGGCTCAGTACCCTGGCATGGGCAACGTGGGCCAGCGCCAGTTGGTCATCACTACGCATGGCGAGCTGTGCGCTGATCGCTGCTTGTTTCAACCAGACTTCATCCTGCCCATCGCCGACATAACGCAGTACATAAGCAAGTGCCAGCCAAGCGGCGGCGGCTGCATGATTGGGGGAGTTTGTCAAAACGGCCTTGAAATGACCAATGGCTTCATCCAGCGCACCGTCACGATCAAACCGGTTCATGGCTGCCTCGCCCATCGACAGGTGATCGGCCGTTGTCATTGGTGGTGCAGGTAAGGCGGTGGTCGGCTGATTTGACAGGTGCTGAGGCCAGACGGCAATTACTATGGCGATGCCGATTGCCAATGGTGTCGCCCAGAGCAGGTGTGTCAGCCAGTGTGGAAGGGTTCGACCAGTTTTGACTGTTGGGGTTTCAAGTTCTACATGAGAACCGGGTTGCAGGACCAGTGCAATGTGTTGTCGCACCGCTGCCATGGTAGAGAGGCGTGTTGCGGGGTCTTGGGCTGTCATTGCCCGTATCAAACTGATCAGACCTGCGGGTAAATCATTTGGTAGGGGCCAATTGGCACTGTCAGTATAAATTCGGGCGGAGGCCAGGGCGAAACCATTCAGCTCTGCAAATGGCCGGTGGCCGCATATTAGCTCATATAACACCATACCCAGTGCAAAGATGTCACAACCTGCATTGGCACGTTGTCCCAGCAGTTGTTCGGGTGCCATATAGGCTGGGGTACCTAGTGGAACTTGAGTAAAACTGGTTTGTGTCTGTAGTGGGTCAATCTGGCGGGCAATGCCAAAGTCCAGGATGCGGATGGTGCCGCTGGGTTCCTGCATCAGGTTGGAGGGTTTGATGTCTCCGTGAACCAAACCAGCAGCATGGGCTTCGGTCATGGCGATGGCGATCTGGTCGATCATAGTCAATGCCGCTGCTGCGGGTAGCACACCTGCTTCAATCACCTGACGCAAGGTTTGGCCCGGTACCCGCTCCATGACAATGGCAGGTACGCCATCCAACGTGGCCACCGCGAAAATTTTCACAAATGCTGCGTGGTGCAGCTGTGCTGCCAACCGTGCTTCTCGCAACAGCTTGTCTGTTTCGTCCGGACCGCTGGTCTTCAGCAGTTTGACAGCCACTTCGCGATGCAACTGTACGTCCCAAGCAACATAGACCTCGCTGAAGCCACCTTCGCCAAGTTTGTCTCGGAGTTCATATTGTCCACCCAGGCTACCTGTCAATAATGTGCCGGTGGTTGTATCAAGCGAGTAGTGCAATCCAATGCCCCTTACGACGGCGGTTGGTTGTGTTTATTGTTTGATTGCAGTCTGTAGCTTTGTCGTCACGCCCTTAGTAGCCGGGATGATAAATACTCAATGTGATGCAGGTTCGCCCGTGCAGATCATCGCCTACACTCCAATTATCCTTGGTGGGTATGGGTGGGCGTCAAGAATGTATGCGTTTCTGAACATGCGGTGGCGAATTCCTATGCGTTTTTGCATGTGTCTGCAACCTGGCTGCCATACTGTTAACGTGGGTGTGGCATGAGTCTGGCGGTGTTGTACAGTCGTTCACTGACAGGCATGGATGCGCCTTTGGTCACCGTGGAAGTTCATTTAGCCAATGGTTTGCCGTCCTTCACTATTGTTGGTCTGCCAGAGGCTGAAGTGAAAGAGGCAAAAGACCGGGTACGCGCTGCGCTACAGAACGCCCGTTACGATTTCCCGGCCAAGCGGATCACCGTCAATCTTGCTCCGGCAGATCTTCCCAAGGAATCCGGGCGTTTTGATTTGCCGATTGCGCTCGGTATTCTGGCGGCTTCCGGACAAGTGCCTGGTGAACAGTTACAACGCTATGAATTCGCCGGGGAATTGGCACTGACTGGGGAGCTTCGGCCTTTTCGTGGGGCGCTGGCCATGGTCTATCGGGCGGCCAATAGCGGGCGGGCATTTATCCTGCCTGAGGCTAATGCCACAGAGGCTGCGTTGGTCGATGGGGCGAGTATCTATCCAGCCAGCAGCTTGTTGCAAGTGTGTGCCCATTTGAGTGGTGCTGAGCCTTTGGTCCGGCATTCTGGTGATGATGTGGGGTCAAACGTTGCTCAATATCCTGACATGGCCGATGTGAAAGGCCAGCAACAGGCTAAACGAGCACTGGAGATTGCAGCGGCCGGTGGCCATAATTTGATCATGGTCGGACCGCCGGGTAGTGGTAAATCCATGCTGGCACAACGTTTTGCTGGTATTTTGCCTGACATGACCATTGAACAGGCGCTGGAAAGTGCGGCTTTGCATTCTCTGGGCAGCGGTGGGTTCAAGCTGTCGCAATGGCGGGTGCGGCCTTATCGATCGCCTCATCACTCCGCATCTGGTGTAGCGTTGGTCGGCGGAGGCAGTCAGCCAAGGCCGGGTGAGATCAGTCTTGCGCATCGAGGAGTGTTATTTCTGGACGAATTGCCGGAATTTGACCGGAAAGTGCTGGAAGTGTTGCGGGAACCTTTGGAGTCCGGGTGCATTCATATTTCAAGAGCTGCTCGTCAGGCGGCATTTCCTGCACAATTTCAATTGATTGCTGCGATGAATCCGTGTCCATGCGGCTATCTGGGCGACCCGAAAGGCCGTTGTCGATGCACACCAGATCAGGTATCGCGTTATCGCGGCAAAATTTCCGGACCGTTGCTGGATCGGATCGATTTGCAGCTGGAAGTGCCGACCTTACCACCTGAAGCGCTGTTGGGTGTCGCTGACGGTGAAGCGTCTGCGGTGATCCGGCAACGTGTGAATAATGCCTATGATTTGCAAATGCTCCGCCAGCATAAGCCCAATGCGCAGTTGAGTACCCGTGAAATCGATCGTTTATGCAAGCTGGATGGCCAAGGTGAAACCTTGCTTAAAACTGCAATAGCACGGTTGAATCTGTCTGCCCGGGCATACCATCGGATCTTGAAGGTGGCACGTACCATCGCTGACTTGGCAGGGGTGGAACAATTGGGGGCATCACATATTGCCGAGGCTGTGCAGTTACGTAAGTTCGATCGTCAATAGTAGCGGTATGTTGCCAGCTGAACGCAATCCAGTCATTTCGTTCAGCATGTGTTTATGCAGTTGGAGGGATATTTAATAGGGTAAATACAACAGATCAGACTGATGATTTGCGGTTTACTGCACACTGTGGGTTAAAAATGCGCAAGCTATCGGTATAATCTGCGGTCATTTTCTGAATTTTGATGGCCCGTTGGGGCATAGCAGGCAACATGACGAAGGACTATAAATCCTCTTCCCGCTCGAGCGGCCGCCGCTCTGGTGGGGGAGGCGGTGGTGGCGGTGTCTGGAAGGGCATGCTGATCGGACTGTTCGTAGGGGTCGCAGGTGCTGTGGGTGCGGCGTTGTTCCTGAATCGGCACAACAATCCGTTCATGCAGCCTGCGCTCAAGCCGACTGAGCCCCCGAAAATGACCAAGCCTGACGAGCCCAGGCAACCGGCGCAAACCGAAACCTTGAAGCCAGGGGTAGGTACCAAGCAGCCAGATACGCCAGAGCCAAAACGTTTCGATTTTTATCAAATTTTGCCAGGAAATGCGGAACCAGCTGTTGCGCCGCCTGCCAAACCCGCGGAGCCGGTAAAAGAGCAGACGCCGGCCACACCAGTACCCGCGGCGGAAAAGCCAGGTCAGTTCCTACAAGCTGGCGCATTCCAGAACGAGGCAGATGCAGACAATCTGAAAGCCAAGCTGGCCATGATGGGGGTGGAGGCGAACATCCAGACCACCACCATTCCCGACAAGGGTGTTTGGCATCGTGTTCGCATTGGTCCGTTGAAATCAATGGATGAAGTCGACAAAATGCGCCAGTTGTTGACCAGCAATGGTATCGATTCGAACCTTGTGAAGCAGAAACAGGAAGCCAAGACCGCACGCGCGGATAGTGCCAACCAATAACCATCAACACGGAATCAGACATGAAATTGATCAAACGACTCTTTGCTGCAGTGACTGTTGCTGGCCTGATGGCCGTGGGTGCCGCCCAGGCTGCGGAACCTTATTCCTCGCTGCCGCAGGCGCAGCCTACCCAGAGCAAGGAAAAGATCGAAGTGATTGAGTTTTTCTCCTATCACTGCCCGCATTGCTATCATCTGGACCCGACTTTGAGTGCCTGGGTTGCCAAATTGCCTGGTGATGTCCAGTTCCGCCGTGTGCATGTGGCTTGGCCTGGCATGACCAATATTCAACCTTACACCAAGTTGTTCCACACCATGCAGGCGCTGGGTGTGCAAGACAAGCTGCATATGCCGTTGTTTGACGCGATACAGAAACAAAAGATCGAAGTTCGTAACCCTGAGATCGCTGCAGATTGGTTCGCCAAGCAGGGTATAGACAAGGCCAAATTCAACCAGGCTTTCTCCTCATTTGGTGTTGAATCGGGCGCACGTCAGGCTGAGACCATCAGCAAGAACTACCGTATCGATGGTGTACCAGCGTTGGTTATCAATGGCAAGTACAAAACCAGCATACAAGATGCAGGTGGCGAGCAGCAGATGCTGGCAGTGGTTGATCAGTTGATCGATAAGGAACGCAAGTCCATGGGCAGCAAGACGGCTGCTGACGGCAAAGGCGAGAAAAAGAAATAATCTGTCTTAAGCTGGTTTGATATCAAGCCGATGCACCAAGCGTCGGCTTTTTATTTTACTTGTCACAACAGAGTGTTAGAATGCGCGGCCTTTTTTTGGATGGAGGCATGATGGCAATCTGCGGTATCGACTTCGGCACATCCAATTCCACAGCAGGGTGCATGGTAAATGACCAGCCCACGCTGCTGCCGCTGGAAGCGGACAAATCCACCATTCCCTCCGCACTGTTTTACGATTTCGAAGAAGAGTCGGTCTACACTGGCCGTGCGGCCATTCAAGGTTATTTATCTGGTAGCGAAGGCCGTTTGCTGCGCTCGTTGAAGAGCGTATTGGGCACATCGTTGATGGATGCCACCACGGAAATCTTCAACCGTCCATTCACGTTTCGACAAATTCTGGCTACGTTTTTCAATGACCTGAAACAACGTGCAGAAGCATCAACTGGCCAGCCGTTGACACAAGTGGTGCTGGGGCGACCAGTCCACTTTGTAGATGATGACGCTAAAGCTGACAGGTTAGCGCAAGACACGTTGGAAAGCATTGCCCGTGATGCGGGCTTTCGCGATATTGGCTTCCAGTTCGAGCCCATTGCCGCTGCATTCGATTATGAGCAGCAAGTGGAAAAGGAAGAGTTGGCACTGATCGTCGATATTGGCGGTGGTACATCTGACTTTTCTTTGATCCGCCTGTCACCTGACCGACATCACCAGTTGGATCGCATGGCCGATATTCTGGGTAATGCGGGTGTTCACATTGGCGGGACTGACTTCGACCGGCTGTTGAGTCTGGCGGAAGTGATGCCGCTGTTGGGATTGGGTGGCCGTCTTGCCCATAAGGATGCACCGGTTCCTTCCAGTTATTATCACCAGCTTGCCACATGGCACACCATCAACTTCCTGTATGACCGCAAAGTGAAGCGGGAATTGAGCGAAGTATTATCGGAAGTGGCAGATCGTGCGCGCTTTCAGCGTTTGGTCCGTTTGGTGGAAGAGCGCGCAGGGCATCAATTGGCTATTGCTGTTGAACAAGCCAAGATCGAGGCCTGTGATACTGGTCACGCCGATGTTGCATTGGACATGATTGAGTCTGAGCTGCGCCTGAATTTTGAATTGGCTACGTTGGAAGCCGCAATTGCAGATGCGGTACAGTCAATCGACCAAACTGTGGAAGCCATTTTGCGTCAAGCGGGGGTGTCGCCTTCCCAAGTGACCACACTGTTCTTCACCGGTGGCGCGAGTGGTATTCCATCCTTACGCCATGCGGTGTTGGGGCGTTTTGCCCACGCCAAATTGGTGGATGGCGATCGCTTTGGTAGTGTGGGCACAGGCTTGGTGATTGACGCCTCGCGTCGTTATCGCTAAGCATTGCTGACAAAACCCTTCTGGTGTCGGTTGCAAACCTGTCATACCTTGGTATTGCCTGCGTTTGCATGCCTAACTAGAACCCGCTTCACTGGGTGTTGTACGTGGCTCTGATGTATGCTGGCTTGATCCGTGGCTGACTTGGCACGTTCGGCCACGGATACTAGCCCCGGTAATGGGGCTTTTCACACAAGCACAGGAGTCAGGCAGATGCGGTTTGCAATGATGGGTTCAGGTGGTGTGGGTGGCTATTTCGGGGCGCGATTGGCTGCGGCAGGGCATGATGTTCACTTCATTGCGCGTGGCACGCACCTGCAAGCCATGCAGCAACAGGGGCTGCATATCCATAGTAATGTAGGTGATCTGCATTTGCCCCACCCTCAAGTGACGGCTGATCCAGCCAGCATTGGCGCTGTGGATGTGGTGTTTTTTGCAGTTAAATTGTGGGATACGGAAACCGCTGCGCAAGCGTGCAAGCCGTTGATCGGGCCGGAGACTGTGCTGATCCCACTGCAAAATGGGGTTGAATCGATTACCCGCATCAGCCAGCATCTGCCACAACAACAAGTTGTAGGCGGTGTGGCCTATATTTCTGCAAATATCAGCCAGCCTGGTGTCATTGCCCATGTAGGGGACTTTGCCAAGTTGCGTTTTGGTGAACCCAGCGGCCAAGTGTCGGCACGCTTACAAGCCATTGAAACAGCCTGCCGTGAGGCCGGTGTGGATGGACAACAAGTACCTAACATTCAACGGGCACTGTGGGAAAAGTACATCTTCTTGGTCACTTTGTCTGGCTGGACCAGCGTAACCCGCACCCCGATTGGTTTGAGCCGGCACGATCCTGATATTCGACCACAATTGATTGCAACATTACAGGAAGTCGCCGCACTGGCCCGTGCCCAGGGTGTGGAGTTGGCAGATGATGTCGTTGATAAACAATTGTCGATTATCGATAGCCTGCCGCGCGAGATGAAGTCTTCCATGTTGCATGATCTGGAGCATGGAAGGCAGCTGGAAGCACCATGGCTCGCCGGCGGGGTAGCGCGCATGTCAGCAGCAGCTGGATTGGCTGCACCGGTCAGTTCAACTCTGTACGCGGCCCTGAAGCCATGGGCGAACGGTGGGCTTACAGCAGCACTCGCTGTAAATAGCTAAGTACGTTTTCCCCCATAATCTGGCGGATTTCCTGCTCACTGAACCCTGCTTGCAGTAGCGCATCAGTCAGCTCCACCAGCCGGGCCGCATCAATCGGGGTACCAACGGCACCATCCCAGTCGGACCCCAGTGCAACATACTGGGCACCAACCAGTTTGGCGGTATAGCGCATCGCCTTGGCGATATCTTTTACGCCGTTGCCACACACCGCCGTGTCCCAAAATCCGATCCCGATCAGCCCACCTTTGGCGGTGATGGCACGCAACTGTGCATCGCTCAGGTTCCGGTTGTTATCGCAGGTACCTTTTACCCCTGTGTGCGATACCACAATTGGCTTGGTGGCATGTTTCAGCACATCACCGATGGTATCGGAGGAAGCATGGGCCAGATCGACCACCATACCCAATGCTTCCATTTGCTTCAGCCATTCAAGCCCTTTTTCGGTTAAGCCACCTTTATTCATACCGTGGGCCGACCCACCAATATCAGTATCAAAAAAATGGCTGGGCGACATCAAGCGGAATCCCGCTGCATACAAACGCTGCAGATTGGTCAAATCCCCATCCAGTGCATGGGCACCTTCAATCCCTAACAATCCGGCAACCTGATTGGGGTCTTTTGCACGTTTAGCCAGAAAATCAACCAAATCACTGCGTTGCTTGATCAGAACCAGCTTTCCAGCCGATGCTGCGGCCATTTTGTGTAGTCGTTCCGCTTGATACAGCGACCGCTGATACAAGCTATGCCGTGTCTTCCCTGGCCAGCCTTGGGCAATGCCCAGCAGTGAAATGTTATCGGTCGAGTCGTCGTTGTGTTCAATGTTCTGGCGCTTGGGTGTCTTGGTCACCACCGTAAAAATCTGCAGGCTGACATTTCCCTCAATCAACCTGGGTACATCCACATGCCCACGGCTCGCCCGCTTCAACAAATCCCGCCCCCACAACAGGCTATCTGCATGCAGATCAGCAATCCGTAGTTGCCGATGCAACTGTTTGGCCTTGTCCGATACCGGCTGCGGTGGAGTGGTCACCGGGTTCATCTGCCGCTCCGCCATCACCGGGACAACGATAAAGAACAACCCAGACAGCAGCAGAATAAGCGGCAAGCCGATGGTCAATAGTTTTTCCATGAAAGTTAATTGTGAAGTTATCAACTTGATATTAATGTAATTTCTATTGATACCTGAAAAAGGTTACCCCTAGATGTATCCCTGGGGGGCGTCTGCAAAAAAATCGATACTTCAGTTATAAAACCCGTCTCAAAATTGCAACAGGTATCTGGAAAGCGACGGAACTAATGGTGCTTGCAAGCTTGCTCTCGGTTCAGAGATAAGTCCGTGTTGCTTGCCCTTGTCGCTATCGACTTCAAAGGGACCTCATGACACTTAATGTAGTGTGTCGTAAGCACAGCCTGCGGTTCATATGGTTAGTGATTGTTTGATAGCAGTTCGGCCGAAGTAGATGTCTGCACGCCGGATCGCGGAGAGGCGCTTTCATCTTGAATGCAGCCATTGAAGCATCTGGTGTCTTCTACTCGTAAAAAGGGCTTTGCACCCTTTTTCTATTGGGTCCTCTCAGGCTCTCCAATGCTCTTTAAAAGGGCATTGTATTGATGAGGATCTGCAGCATAGATCTTGTCCAAGACGAAGTTCGCAACCTTGGCGATCTCTGGAATCTCTACAGGCTTGAACCCGCGATCTGGAATTGACTCAAGGTGAGAAAATTCATTGCTGAGCCGGTTCACCAGTTCAATTGCTGTTGCGTCTTCATCGCCAAAGAACTTCTTGATTCGTTCAAGTTTATCGTTCTTGTCGTCGTGGTACGGAAACTTGAAGAACAAGAAGGCTTCTAGGAACTTGCGAAGGTTGTTCCCAAAACCATAGAACGGCTCATGTGCCCCATGTGCGGCGTCTTGGTTCCTGCACTTGTAGATTTGGTGGAAGAGATAGTTGAACTCAGTGATGTAGTCCTTCAGGTAGGACGGCATCAGCATGATGTTGCTTTTGGGGCCGTTTCGCTCCACCATGAAGTGCTCGTTGTCATCCACGCTCTTGGTCTTGCCACAGTCCCCGGCTGGCACCTTCTTCTTGGGGACGGAAAGACGCTTCAGATACTTCAGGAAGTCCAGATTGTGGGTGGAGATGAAGAGCTGACTGTGGCGATAGCCGTTGGAGCCGTCCGCATTCTTGAACGGCCTTGCAATCAGGCTCTCGATCAGGCTGAACATGAAGAAGATGTGGTTCCCGTCCAGACTGGAGATTGGATCGTCAATGTAGATGATCAGATCCTTGCCCTTGCTGCCAGGCTCTTCCAACTTGGCTATGAAGTAGCAGAAGGCGACCAGGCTGCATTCGCCCTCACTCAAGTTGTAGGCTGATTTGCCATCACGCGTGATCTCAAACTTGACGGCGTTCTTCCCCGCGTTGTCCTTGGCTTCGAGCTTGATGCCATCGTGACCGAAGAAGTGGTTGAGCAAGGCATTGACCCGCTCCGCACCTTTGCGTTCATCCTTCTGCTTGCCTTGCAAGCGGGCGACATCAGCTTCCAGCTTGACGATCTCGGCTTCGGCGTCGGTATAGGCCGTGTTGGCAGTGTCGGCGTCTGTCTTAAGACCAGCTATGCGGGTCAATTCGGTGTCATAGGTGATGTCAACGATAAAGGAGGCCACGTCGGTGAGTCGCAGAGCTTCGCGTGCGGAGTCCTTGTCCTTCTCTAGTGAGTGGGTGCGGCCATTGCTCTTGACGATCAGATCGTTGATGTCGTCGGCACACTTCTGTATTGCCGCTGAATCGTGCTTGGGGGCCGGCATGGCTACTGGCTGGAAGAGAGAACTCTTCCTTGAGTCCAAGGCAGTCTTCAACGCTTCAAGGTCTTGCTTGTAGACCTTCAGGCATTCGGCAAGAGATTTCTTGTTGGCTTCAAACGAGACTTTTTCTTCGGCATAGAATTTATCGCCGGTCAAAGTCAGGAAGCCAGCAATGGCCTGAATTTCGTCGTTGAGCGATGTCAGACATGAATCGATGGACGACTCCAGATCTGAAGATTCCTTGCTGAAGTGCGAGTCCAGAACCTTCCATATATCGTGGGGAAGATCCTGACGGCAGAAGGCGCATGTATCGCGTTTGTCCTTGTGTAGTGGGATACCTTGCTTCACCCACGCTTGAAGGACAGTCTCGTTCAACAGCTCTTGAATGGCCTGCGTCGGCTTGATCGATCTGGAAAGAAGCTCTTGGGCCACCGTTTCGATTGAATCAATTTTTAGGCTGATCGAGACGGTATCGGTGATGTCAGGAAGTGCCTCCTGCTTCAAGAGGTTAACTTTGGTGGCCTGTTCGTCAGTGGTTAGCGGCGTGAATCCCGCCTTCTTTATGGCGCCGATGTCTTTCTTGATGCTTTCGATGTTGTAGACCGCTGGTCCATAGATGCGATTCAGTTTGATCTTATCGTTGGCATGAGAGCGAAGCTTGCCTTCCAGAGCATCAGAAGCATTTTTATGGTTGTTCTTGGTCCGATCTCTTTCCTTCTTTTTGGCATCTAGATCGTGCCGAAGACCTGCCTTGGATTCAATGCTGCCAAGTTTCGCATGGATGGCAGCTATTTCATCTTCGATCTCCTTGTTCTTCTCCCCGACGATGGCGAAGGTCTTTATTTCCCCGCCAATGGCCTGATTGATCAGGAAACTAAGGTTTTCACTGACAAAATCCCGGTTGTAGACCCGAACATCGTAGCCATGACCAGCAATGTCAGCCTGTGTCACGTCACCTTTGTCACCGTGGACAGTGAAGGTCGATCCTACGTAATTGAGGGGCATGCGTCCCGTTTCCAAAGCACGGAAGATTCGCGAGAGGGTAGTCTTGCCAGAGTAGTTCCGTCCGTAGAGGATGTTGAGCCGCTTGAAGTTCTGGACGGTGTTACACGCGTCCTTAAGACTCCTCTTCCAGTTGAGGTCCTTAAAACTACCGAAGCTGCCGATGTCAACGTGACTGAACATGAACATTTCCTTGGCGCTGGCTATTGGCTGCCGACTTGCAAGCAAAAAGCTTGTTCAGCCAGTCTACTCTGAGCTTAGGAAAACAGCATTGGGGTGAACTGGTCCGAGTTTCGAACAAACTGCGCAGTCAGCTATGTGTACTACTACAGACGTTCTAGCATGAGGGACTGAGCGGCTGCAATGGCCGATCAGCTGCCGCTGCGAATACTGATCAAATCGGCGCATGATGATCACCGCAAGTCAACCGGGTGCTGGCGAATGACCCGATTCCGCAAATGAAATCAGAAGCTACAATCCTATTGCTTCCCTATTAGATAGGCGCAGTGTGGTATCTGGATCAAGATAAAAATCTGATGAGTGATGCCAACGGTCAGTTGGGGCTGGTCAACAAGCATTTAACGCTTTGTGGTGCCCAACACAAAGCTTGCCCGGCTTCAGCCTGTTCGACCAGATCGGTAGCGGGTGGTGGTGCGGCATGGTAAGAGAGTGCCTTGTCTTCGAGCAGGATGCGCGGTTCCAGCCGGGGGCGGTTCTGTTTGCCGGGCCAGGTCAGTTCGAGTTTGGTCTGGGTTGGCTTACTATGTTTCTCGGTCATTTTTTGAGGCTTATTCTTCTTCGGTGAACTGCGCCAGCAGGCCGTTTTTCTCGCGGCTGGCGGCGTAGATGGTGAGTTTCAGTTCGGTATGGTCGATCTGCTCGTACAACGGGCGGCGTAGCGACAGGTTTTCGCTGGCCGTCAGGATGGTCGGCACCCCTTCGCCGCGCCGTTCGATCAAGTTTTGCCGCTTGCTGACCGGGTCGGCCGGGTAATAGCGGGAAAGCAGGTTCACCAGGGTTTCGTTGCGGGTGATGCTGTTGGCTTCCATGCTGCCCACGGTCAAGCTGTTGGGCAGGCCGCCCGGGGTGGAAAGCTCCAGCCGGTCAGCGAACAGGTGTAGGCGGATGCGGGCGCCGTGCATAGAGTAGTCGCGGTGGGCAACGGCATTGACGATGGCTTCGAAGACGGCGGCCAGATCGTATTGCGGGATGTCGATGCGGCCAGGTCGTTTGACGGCTTCAACCCGCATATTGCGTTTGACGAAGTTGAAAGCATGGCGAATCTGCTCGTCCACCGGGCTGTCGTAGTCCTGGGCGTCCACCTGGTATTCGGCGTTGCGTTCCTTGCCGGAGTAGGCGACACACTGGATGTAGGCAGAAGAGAGATAATCGGCCGGACGTGCGGTGAGTAACAGCACGCCGCTGACGCTGAGACGCAGTTCGCCGCTTTCATCTTCGCCAATCAGGTAGAGCTTCTTGAGCTGGGTGATTTCTGGCAGATTGCCGCGCAAAAAGCGCGTTTTGAGTTCCGGGCTGATGGCACCCCGCGTGGTTTGCGGGACCAGTTGTTCGTCGAAGCGAATCAACCGCACCATGCTGCGTTGCTGGAATGCCCGCGCCAGTAGTTCAGGCGACATTTCGCGCTTGCTTGACCCCACACGGTGGAAATAGCCGTGCGGGCTTTTATGCACGAACACGCTCTTGCTGACGCGTACCCAGACGACAGGCTTCATTTCGCCCTGCTGATTGGGGATTTCCAGCAGCCGGGTTTCGATGGCCAAGGGTGGGTCGATGGCGTCGCTGGCAATGTTGGTGAGCCAGAGATCGACGGTATCCAAGTCTTCACGGGCAATGCCTTCGACGGCGCGAGTCTTATCGGCAACCCCAAAGACAACGATGCCGCCATTGGCATTGGCAAAAGCGGCGAGTTCGTCGGCAATGCTGTCACGGCCAGGCTGGTCTACCTTGTTCCCCTTGACGGTAACGTTTTTGAATTCATAGGCAGAGTCTTCGCCGAGCCGGACTTGATAGAGGAGTTCGCGGACGAGGTCGGTGGTGTCGATCATGGTGCGGTCCTCATGAGGCTTTCAGGTGCCAGCGGATGGCGAACAAGCGTTGGCGCTGCGGCGTGATTTCCAGTGCAGCTTCGATTTCGTTGAGCAATTGGTCTTCTTCAGCATCAATACGTTTTTTCTCTTCATGGTAATCGAGCATCACGCGATCACGTTCCTGCTCCAACTGTTTGATGGCCCGCTTGGCGGCAAGCTTTTCTTGCAGCGAGGTGAGTTGTCGCGTGGCTTTGCGGGCTTCTTTGATTTCCTGATCAAGTTGCTTGATGCGGATATCGAGGGCGATTCGCCGGTCTTCAGCCCAGGCTTCGAGTTTTTCTGCTTCTTCGGTGAAGAAGCGTTCGTTGAGCAGTAGGGCCGCCTCGAGTTTTTCACTTTCCTGTTTCGCCATCTGTCCGGAAAGGACAGTTTCGGCAATCAGTTTGGTCGTGCCGTCGAGGATGCGCGCGGGCAGGCTCAGCATTCGCCCTGCCGAGGCGGGATCGAGAGTCTGGCCGCTATCGCAGGTGGCAGCGATCAGCAGGTGCTCAATGCGCTGCTTGGCGGCGGTCAGTGTCAGCATGTCTACCCAGAGCTCGCCGGACTGCCCGGCAAAGTTTCTCAGCCAGGCATGCTGGCCGCCCAGGGTGTGATTGAGGTCGAATTCGAGTGTCGCAACAGGGAGCTCCTGCAAAGCCTGTTTGGCCTCGGCAATCAACTGTGCGCCGAGGCCTTCGTTGGGGCGCAGGAAGCGGGCATGGCTTTGTTCCGATTCCTGCCAGCGCACATCGTACCAATGGCCGTCGTGCAGAACGCGGTGGGCTTCGAATTGAGCACCGGGCAGCATCATGCGAGCCAGCAGGAGTAGTTTTTCCTGATAGTCGTTGAGATGCTGCTCGGTTCGTTCCTTGGTCAGGTTGAGGTGTTTGACGACGTCGACGTCGAGGTTCTCCAGCACCGAGCGCCGGGTTTCCTGGGTGCGCGCTTCGAGTTCGGTCCTGAAGCGGGCTTGCAGCCGATCGAATTCGGCATCGATCTGTTCGGTACTTTGGCAGCGCTGGTAAATCTCGTGAATGTGGCGTTCGATGTCGACGCCTGACTCGATGCTGCCGAGGATTTCATCGGAAGCGCCGAAAACACCTTCGAACAGGCGGAATTTTTCGCTGAGCAGTTCAAAGACACGTTCGTCGGCCCGGTTGCCTTTGTTGATGAAATTGACCACGACGACATCGTTTTTCTGACCGTAACGATGGACGCGGCCGATACGCTGCTCGACCCGCTGCGGGTTCCAGGGCAGGTCGTAATTGATGAGCAGGGAGCAGAACTGGAGGTTGATACCCTCGGCGCCGGCTTCGGTGCAGATGAGGATTTCGGCCGATTCGCGGAAGTGATCGACGAGGGCGGCTTTCATGTCTGCCGTTTTGGCGCCGGAAATGCGGCCGCTGCCTTCGTGCTGTTGCAGCCAGTTCTGGTAGATGCGTTTGGAGCCTGGATCGGTGTTGCTGCCGTTGAGGATGGCGATCTTGTCGGCGAAACCGTTGTCGGCGAGCAATTCCTTTAGACGGGACTGAGTACGAACCGATTCGGTGAAGATGACGGCCTTGCGCTTGCCCCCCAGGCGTTCGGCAAAATCGAAGGCTTTGTCTAGCACGCGCAGCAAGGCGTCGGCCTTGGCATCACGGGCAATTCGTTCGGCGAGCGAGCGGAAACGCTTCAGTTGATTTACTTCTGACGCAAGGGCAGCCGGATCGATGGTGTCATCCTCATCGATACCTTCTTCGTCGCTCAGGTCGTCGAAGGCGTCGTAGTCTTCAAGCGCTTCCGCCAGCGGCAGCTGTTTTTCCAGCCGTTCGATCATTGTGCTCAAGGTGCCCTGAATGGCGAACGAAGACGAGGCCAGAATCTTACGAATGACCAATGTAACCAGATGCCGGGCGCCAGGTTTGATCGACAGGATGGCTTCATCCTGCAGGTATTCGGAAACCTGCTTATAGAGTTCAAGTTCGTCCTGTGAGGGACGGAAGTCCTCAGTCAACGAGTAGCGGCGGGTGAATTTGATGCCGCCGATTTCCTGCACTTGTCGGCGCAGGGTGCGTTTGCAGACAGTTCGCAGGCGCTCCCGCAGATTCTCGAATTCGGCGTCTTCGAGTTTGGGGCGGCAATAGCGTGCCTTGAAAGCATCGAGACTGCCGAAGAAGTACGGGTCGATGATGGCGATCAGGCCGAACAATTCTTGCAAGTTGTTCTGCAACGGTGTTGCAGAAAGTAGCAGCTTGGGGCGTCCCTTGAGGGCAGAGTCCAGTCTGCTGGCGATTCTGGCGCTTTCGCCCTTGTAGAAATTGCGTAACTTGTGGGCTTCGTCGAAGACGACAAGGTTCCAGGGAACCGCCGCCAATTCGCTTTGCTTGCGCGAGGCAAATTCGTAAGAGCAGATCACCACGGCCGATTCGCCAAAAGCGGTTTCGGTCTGAAAGGGATTGGCTGCGCCGTTGGTCTGCGCTTCCTTGAAGTTTCTGGCTTCCAGGATTTTTGAAGGAAGCGAGAATTTCTCAATCAGTTCCTGACTCCACTGCTTGCGCAGGGTGGCAGGAACAATCAACAGCAACTGGCGTTTGCGCTCGGCCCATTTCTGGGCCAGTACGAGGCTGGCTTCGATGGTTTTACCGAGGCCGACTTCGTCGGCAAGGATGACGCCATTGGAAAGGGGCGACGCCAGGGCGAACAAGGCTGCGTCCACTTGGTGCGGATTCATGTCTACCTTGGCGCTGGCAATGGTTTGGGTGAGAGCTTCCTCGGTGACGCCCTCAAGCGACAGCGCATGGGCGATGTAGCCACTTTGGTAGCGGGTGTACATCAGCTTTGATCCTTTTCAGGGGCAGTGAGGGGATGAAAGTCTCCGCGTTTTTCCGTGCGTTCGAGAAATTCGCTGACTGCCTGGCGAACCAGCCAAGCCAGGGAAAGGCGGTGCTGGTCAGCCATCTGTTGGAGCCGCTCGAGTTGCTCGACGGGGAGGGATACCGTCGTTCGTGTGGTCTTCATGTTTCATCCATTTGCATCACTTTGCAGCATTTTACTTGGACAAGCGTGCCCCAGCCAAACTATGTCGACATTTGTATCAATTGACTATCCAACGGCAGATGTCTTATCCATCGCCGACTAAGCGGGCAAGCAGGCGAACGGCTGTTCTAGCCTGGATATTTCGCAAATTCGCGAGGTGATGGCGCAGGATTTTGATTCATAGGGAGATGTCGTGAAGGAGTCGCGTAGTGGTTCTTACGCGCGACAGAACGAAACTCTTCATATGGATCAAAAGACAAGCTAGCACCCGCGTCAATTTATGAAATATCCAGGCTAGTGTAGTGTTTCACTTTTCTTGGGACATAAAAGCGCGTCTTTCACACCGACTCGTCGTTGCAAATCTTCGCAATAGCTCGCTATTGCTGTGGTTTGCGCCTCGATTCGTCGCGAAATCCATCAATTTTATCAGTCGCAATCTACGTGAAACACTGCAGTAGCTGATCAATTGCCTCTGCGAATACTGATCAAATCGGCGCATGATGATCACCGCAAGTCAACCGGGTGCTGGCGAATGACCTGATTCCGCAAATGAAATCAGAAGCTACAATCCTATTGCTTCCCTATTAGATAGGCGCAGTGTGGTATCTGGATCAAGATAAAAATCTGATGAGTGATGCCAACGGTCAGTTGGGGCTGGTCAACAAGCATTTAACGCTTTGTGGTGCCCAACACAAAGCTTGCGCAGCCTGCAAAGCGTCGGCGAGTGAGTAGGTGATAACGTTGGCCGAAGTGTTTGGCTTGGTTGCTGGTGGGGTGATGGCACGTTATGTCGCAAGTATTTTGATATTGTAAGGAAGGATGTTGGTAACTGACTTGGCGAATTAGCCTGCTGGATAACTGCGTTTTCTGAACTGGACAAACCATGATGCTGACAATGTTGATCGCTTGGTTAAACCGTTATGCCACGCCACGCCGATTGGCTTGGGTGGGAAGTTGTGTGGTTGTTTTGTTGGCAGCTCTGAATTCGGTGAACCTGCCGTTCTTTGTACCAGATCTGCGTGCGTTGAGTGGTGGATTGGGGCCGTTGGATGCACGTTTCTGGTATGACGCGCAGGTGGTTACCCTAACACTGACTGCACTGGGTGAGCATGGGCGTGCGCACTATGGCTGGTTTCTGGTGGCGATTGATAGCTGGTTGCCCATGGCTTATACCTTGGCGTTGCTATGGGCTTGGCATCTTGCCCGGGTCAGTGTATTGGGGCATGGCCATGCTGGATGGCGCTGGGTGTATGCGTTGCCATTGCTCGGGATGGTGCTGGACTATCTGGAAAATGTGATGACAAGCTTGTTGCTGATTGCCTTTCCCGGCCAGCCATGGGGCTTGGCTTCAGTATTGGGCTACGTGACTGCTGGCAAGTATGTTGCCAGTGGGGTGGCGTTAGTGCTGACTTTGGTTTTTGCGGTGCGGGGTTGGTCGGGCCGCCGGGTGACGCCTGATGGTGCCAATGCTTGATGAGACGTATCCAACCAGCCATGATAGTTGTCGTGGCTGGTTGGGTTAAGAGCGGCTAACAAAACCCTTCTGGTGTTGTTGTGCAAACTTGTCGTACTTTCGTACTGCCTTCGTTTGCACGCCTAACCAGAACCACTTCGCTGGGTTTTGTTAACCGCTCTAAGCAAAACCTTGGTAACGGATTGAGCCCCGCACTAGAAGGTTGGTTACCAATATCTAGCGCGGTGCGCCATCCAGGCCAAACTGTGGCGAGCGAGGTCCGTAAAGCACCCCGTTAGGCCGTGGTGATAACAAGCGTTCACTGGTCATGCCGGCATAGCGGTAGGAATCATCAGTCAGATTGCTGACAACCTGTTTCACTGCTGCGGTAATCAAGGCGCCCAGCAGGCCACCACCACTATTGTTCTGCTGCTCGGCACTGGATGCAGATGCGCTGCCATTCCACAGTAGCTGACCAGTTTTCAGATCGACCAAGCGCGCATCGGCAGTCACCGTGACATCGCTGCTCAAAATCGCATAAACCGCGCCATAACGTCGCACATTCACATACAGCGCAGCATCTGCACCAAAGATCTCCCGCAATTTGGCAGCTGGCACGGCATGAATGTCACCCGCGTTGCTGAGCCCATTCTGTTTGAATGTCTCATCCATCACCGCGACCGGAAACACGTAATAGCCCGCTTCAGCCAGTGGCTTGCTCATTTGCGAGAGCATGCCGTAAGTCGCCTTGATGTCAGGCGTATTGTTGACGGGTGGCAAAATCAACACGGATTTGGGGTTGCTCTGTTTGTAAGCGCTGTAGTCATATGGCTGCAGATTGGCGCAACCGCTGGCCAGTAGTGTTATAGCCAGTGCAATGGCCAGCCCTTTCAATGTGGACAAGTGCATGGTAGCCCCTTAGTTTTTGAACTTTTTAAGCAGGAAGTCCATGAATGTTGCGGACTCCGGAAACAGTGTCTTTTCTGTTTCAAACTGCTGCTTGACCTGATCATCACGACCCGCCTTCAAATACAACATACCCAGGTGGGCATGGTAGCCAGGCGGTAAAGCGGCATCCTTGGCACGCGCCTGCTGAATGCCTTTTTCCATGGCGATGATCTGTGCTTCAGGGCCTGTACCATCGCCTTTTAAATACTCGTACACCTGGGGTTGATACTGGCCCCAGTAATACAAGGGCTTTTGAGAATGATTGGCACAGCCGGCCAGGAAGAGGGCGCCAAACAGTGTGGCGCCAAAGCCGATACGACGAAATTGCATGCTTACCTTACCGATACCGAATTATTGCGCAGGGCGCCATGCGCCGGTTTGAATGCCGTTGACCAGATTATTGACGGCTTCGCGCATCGCTAGATCCAGCACCTTACCGTTCAAGGTGGAGTCATAACTGGCGGTACCACCGAAACCGACGATTTCCCGATTGGACAGGCTGTATTCGCCTGCACCTTGTGCGGAGTACACGACTTCGGATGTGTTGACGTTGACGATATTCAAATTGACCTTGGCGTAGGCGATTTGCTGCTTACCACGCCCCAGGATGCCAAATAGCTGTTGATCGCCGACTTCTTTGCGCCCAAATTCAGTCACATCGCCGGTCACCACAAAATCGGCACCCTTGATGTTTTGGGTTTGTTTCTTGAAATTGGCTTCCTGGCTCAATTCAGTCATGTTGTCGCGGTCTAGCACGTTGAAACGGCCAGTCTGCTGCAAATGGGTAATCAGAATGGTCTTGGCTTGGCCGCCGAGGCGATCGACGCCATCGGAGAACACACCGCGCATGTAACTGGACCGGTTATCGAATTTACCCACGGCAATCAGGCTGCGTGGGCCTTGGTAAAGGGTGCCGGCAGAGGCAACCTTGGGCACTTCCAGGCTGCGGGAGGACTCGGTAGCACAACCGCTGGTGACGGCAAGGGCTGCAAGTAGTGAGCAATAGATTAACGGCTTGTTCATAACATACCTTTGTTTAAAAAGAGGGCGGCATTGTGGGCAACCTTGCCTTGGCAATGGCCAGATATTGACTGTAATGGTTGATTGGCAGGTATCCATGCATTCAGCGCAGCTAAAAACCCCTTCTGGTGTTGTTGCACAAACTTGTGCACGCCTTACCAGAACCGCTTCGCTGGGTTTGGTTAGCGGCTTTTAGCCCGTGGCAGAATGGGGATATTTTGCCTGGGTGATAGCATGTTACTGATTCACAATCGTGAATTGATATCCGAATGGTTGCATATTAATGATCTTGTAACAATGCTATAAGTCCTAATGGTGTTCGGGTGGCAGGCTGTGACAGCGTGATTCCACAATAGGTTCAGTGGATGGTATGAGGGCAGAAATGAAAACAGGGGGAGGTCCCCCCGTTGATGTCAGTAGCGTGTGATCGCCGGCTTTTGTCATATGGATGTGGCCAGTGCTTGATCAAGTCAGCTGTAGTCAGGAACAGTGCCTTAGAAACGCATGCCGTAACCGATACCGAAGACCAGCGGATCGATATCCAGCTTGGTGACTTTGGTGCCCGTGCTGGTGCTCTTCACATCAGTGCTGATGTAGAGTTTTTTCACATCCAGGTTGATATAGCTGTTTTGCCCGACTTTGAAATCCACCCCAGCTTGCAATGCGCCACCAAAGCTGTTTTTGTCGACGGTCAGTGTGCCGTCCGCCAGCTTGATGTTGTAGAAGCGGGTGTAGTTCAGGCCCGCGCCTACATAGGGGCGAACCGTTGCTTCCGGCAGGAAGTGATATTGTACGGTGACGGTAGGTGGCAAGTGGCTGACCTTACCGATACCTTGGCCATTCAAGGTCACTTCATGACGTGCCGTACCTAAAATCAGCTCGGCACCGATGTTTTTGGTGATGAAGTACGTAAAGTCCAGTTCTGGTGCGGTTTTGCTTTTTACATCCAGGCCGTTCAAATTGGATTTTACATCGGGATCGACATTGATCAGGCGTGCACGAACCAGCAGTTTTCCTTCATCTGCTGCATGAGCCATGCCCGTTGCCAACAGCAGGCCAGTCAAAACGGTCAATGCGATTTTTTTCATGATGACGACTCCCAGAGCGTGTTGTGTTGTCGCCTACGGTTGCAGGCATGAGAGTCAGTATATGCCTCGTGTAATACACCTATTTTGATTAGGGTCAAACATGTTGCACTGCAATGAATTATTGCAATGCAACATGCAGATGTAGCAACGATCAGGCGTCTTGTTGTTTGGCGGCGGCATCCCGCAGCGCAGTGCGTAAGCCCTCTTCAATAACCGGGTGATAGAAGGGCATGTCCAGCATCTGGGCGATGGTCAGCGATTGTTGATATGCCCAAGCCAGCGTGTGGGCAATGTTCTCGGCACGTGGGCCGATCCATTCTGCACCCAGAAAGCGACCACTGAGGCGATCTGCATAAACATGCATCAACCCTTTGTTCTTGAGCATGACCCGGCTACGGCCCTGATCTTCAAAACTGACTTCACCCGTGACGAAGCTGCCAGGTGTCAAATCGGCAAAGCGTTGACCAACCATGGCAATCTGCGGGTCGGAAAACACCACTGCAATGGGCGCCCGGCGATGTCCAGGCTGCACTTGTGGGTAGTGCGCGGCATTGGTGCCCGCAGTTTTGCCTTCATCGGCGGCTTCGTGCAGCAAGGGCAGGATATTGTTCGCATCACCGGCAATGAACACGGATGACTGGCCGCATTGCAATGTCGCGGGGTCAAACAATGGCACCCCTTTGGCATCAAGCGTCAACTGGGTATTTTGCAGACCAAGCCCTTTTATGTTGGGTATGCGGCCGGTGGCAACCAATACATAGTCGAACCGTTCGGTGATGGCAACATGTTCTGAGGCTTGATAGCGGATGACTGCTTCGTCGCCTTCCCGTGCCATGTCCAGAATGGTAGCGTCTGGGTCCAGAAAGTATTCCTGCTGGAAGGTATCCCGTGCGTAGTCGCGAATGGTCGGGTCGCTCAGCGGGCCAACACCGCCACGGGCACCAAACATGCGGACATAGACGCCCAGTCGGCTCAGTGCCTGCCCCAGTTCCAGCCCGATCACACCTGGGCCGAACACAGCAACACGCTTGGGTAAGGTATTCCAATTGAACACGTCGTCGTTGATCACCAGCCTATCGCCAAACACCCGGAATGCGTCGGGGATCGATGGTGTGGAGCCGGTGGCGATGACCACGCTGCGAGCTTTGACCTGTGTATGGTCACCCACCATCAATACCAGATTGTCGATAAAGCTGGCATGACCAGTCAGGCGGTCTTCTTCTGGAATGTTGTCGACCCCTTTCACCACAAAGCCGACAAAGCGATCACGTTCCCTTTTCACGCGGTTCATGACCTCATAACCATCAACACGAACTTCGCCATCGATGTGGATGCCGAAAGCATCGATGTGACGGGCTTCATGCGCTGCCTCTGCTGCGGCGATCAGCAGTTTGGACGGCATGCAGCCGACACGGGCGCAAGTGGTGCCATATGCCCCACCTTCAATGATCACGGCGCGTTTGCCGGCTGCCTTGGCGGCACGGTAGGCTGCCAGACCGGCTGTGCCGGCACCAATCACGGCGACGTCGGTATGCAATAGATTCATGGTTTGGTCCTTGATGTTGCGTGTGTTGGGCAATGACATGTCGAAGGCTGCATCGGCAGCCTTGAAGCTGGCATCGCGTCGGGCAGGAGGCCTGCCCGAATTCATGATTTACTTGATGAGGAATTTCTCGACATCTTCGGCACCGCCAATCAGCGTGCCGTTGATGAAGACTTGCGGGGCGGTCATCTTGCCGGATACCGCGCCGAGTACCTTGCCGCGTACTTTGTGATCCAGTGGCAGGTCAATGTATTCGTAGCCCTGGTCGGACAACAGCTGCTTGGCTTTTGCGCAGAAAGGGCAGCCTTCCTTTGAGAACACAACGACCTGATCTGGCTTTTTTGCATTGGGGGCAATGTGATTCAACATGGTGTCGGCGTCGGAAACCTTGAACGGATCACCTGGCTCTTGTGGCTCGACGAACATCTTTTCGACCACACCATCTTTCACCAGCATCGAATAACGCCAGCTGCGCTTGCCGAAGCCCAGATCTGCCTTGTCTACCAGCATGCCCATACCTTCGGTGAATTCGCCGTTGCCATCGGGGATCATCGTGATGTTCTCGGACTCCTGATCCTTGGCCCATTCATTCATCACGAAGGTATCGTTGACGGATACACACAGAATGCTGTCGACCCCATGTTTGAAAAACACCGGTGCCAGTTCGTTGTAACGTGGCAAGTGGGTGGACGAACATGTTGGGGTGAAGGCGCCTGGCAACGAGAACACCACAACGGTCTTACCTTTGAACAGTTCATCGGTGGTGATGCTCTTCCATTCATTGTTTTCGCGGGTACGGAATGTAACTTGGGGGACGCGGTGGCCTTCGTGATTTTGCAGCATGCTGTGCTCCTTGATAGTTAAATATGATCGATGTGCTTTGATCGATAGGGCGAAGTATGGCGACCCACGTTTAATGCGTCTAATTTATTTAAATTCTATTTTTGATAGTTAATAACTATTTAATGCGACTGGATGCGATGCTTGAGCCAGTGCATGCAACTTGAAACATGTAAAGGCTATTCGTAAAAGTGTGTGGGCGCCGGATGGTGCCAAAGATGCCGCACGACGCTAGTAAATCGTAAAAGCGTGTTGTGTTTCTTGTCAAGAGAGGCTATGATACAGCCACT